>JAICLM010000244.1 GCA_025927435.1 Thermoleophilia bacterium
ACCGAGTTCCGGCGCACGAACCAGCACCTGGCGGTCGTGATCGACGAGTACGGCTCGATGGAGGGGATCGTCACGCTCGAGGACCTGCTCGAGGAGATCGTCGGCGAGATCGAGGACGAGTTCGACCTTCCCGACGAGACGGTCGAGCGCGTCGACGACGACACGCTGCGCATCGACGGCACGTTCCCGATCGACGATTTCAACGAGCGCTTCAAGTGCTCGCTCCCGCAGGACGACTACCACACGATCGCCGGATTCGTGTTCGGGCAGCTCGGCCGGGCCGCGGGGCCGGGGGACGAGGTGGCCCACGACGGCCTGCGCTTCCACGTCGACTCCGTCGAGGGGCAGCGCATCGACCGGCTGACCGTGACGTTCCAGCCGTGGCACCACCACGAGGACGCCGCCCCCGAGGCGGGCGACGCTCCCGACTAGAATCGGTCTCGTGCTGGACGAGCTTCGGGCAAGAGCAGCGGCCACGGCGCCGGCGCCGGCAGAGCTCGGCGGCTACCTCGCGAAGGTGGGCGACCGCGCGTACACCGTCACCGACGCCGAGGTCGAGGCGCTGAAGGCGGCGGGCATCGACGAGGACGCGATCTTCGAGCAGACGGTCGCCGTCGCGATCGCCGAGGGACTGCGGCGGTTCGACGCCGCGGAGCGTGCGATCGGATGAGGCTGTCCGTGATCGACCACGGCCCGGGCGCGGATGCGCCGGTCGACGTGGTGAAGACGCTCCTCTACCGGCCCGAGCTCTTCGGAGCGCCCTTCTCCGCCGTGCTCGACACGGCGATGCGCGGGCCGTCGGATTGGAGCGCGGGCGAGCGAGAGCTCTTCGCGGGCTTCACCTCGCTGCTCAACCAGTGTCCGTTCTGAACGGATACCCACGGCGCAGTTGCGTCGTACGCGCTCGGTGAGGAGATCTGGGAGGCGGTGGCCGCCGACTGGCGCACGGCGCCGGTGCGCCCCGAGATCGCCGCGACGTTCGTCTTCCTCGAGAAGCTGACCCTTCGCCCCGACGAGCTCGTGCCGGCGGACGCCGACGCCGTGCGCGCCGCCGGGGTGTCGGACGAGGCTCTGCGCACGGCGGCGACCGTGTGCTCGCTCTTCAACATGATCGTCCGGCTCGCGGACTCGTTCGGTTGGCAGGTTCCACCGTGGGAGCGCCTCCAGGAGCGTGCTCCCGCGATGCTCGAGGGCGGCTACGTCCTCGACGCGATCCTCTCCCGCTAGCGCTTCAGCGCGGGATACAACGCGCGGTAGCGCGCGTACGCCTCCTCGTACACAGCCGTCCACGCCGGGTCGGGCTCGATCCGCTCGCGCACCCGGACGCAGCGCGCGACCGCCTCGTGCGCATCCGCGAAGACGCCCGCGCGGACACCGGCGAGGAGCGCCGCGCCGAAGGCGGAGCCCTCGTCCGACTCGGTGCGCTCGAGCGGGAGGTCGAGCACCGACGCGACGATCTTCACCCACAGCTCGCTGCGCGCGCCGCCGCCGGAGACGCGTCCCACCTCGGGGCGGGCGTCCAGCTCGCGCAGCAGCTCGAGCGAGTCACGCAACCCGAACGCCACACCTTCGAGCATCGCCCGCCACAGGGCGCCGCGATCGTGCCGCACCGAGAGCCCCGTGAACGCGCCGCGCGCGTCGGGGTCGGCGTGGGGGGTCCGCTCGCCCGCGAGGTACGGGGCGAAGAGCAGCCCCTCGGAGCCTGGGGGCCACGCTGCGGCTTCGGCGTCGAGGACGCCCAGCTCGGCGCCGAGCACCTGGCGGAGCCAAGCGGCCGAGCCGGCGGCGCTCAGCATGACGCCCATCGCATGCCAGGTGCCGGGAACGGCGTGGCAGAAGACATGTACGCGTGCCTGCGCATCCGGCGCGTAGCCGGGCAGCACCGCGAAGACGACCCCCGACGTGCCGAGTACCACCGACACCGGCCCCGGGGCGTCGATTCCCGCCCCGAGCGCGGCGGCGGCCTGGTCGCCGGCGCCGCCGATCGCCGTCGACTCGTATGCCGGCGGCAGCCATTCCGCAGGCACGTCGAGCGCGTCGCATACCTCCGGCGAGAAGCGGCGGCGCGCCACGTCGAAGAGCAGCGTCCCCGAGGCGTCGGCGGCGTCTATCGCTCGCTCGCCGGTGAGCCGGAAGCGAACGTAGTCCTTCGGCAGCAGGAGGTGCCGGATCGCGGCGTAGGTCTCCGGCTCGTGCGCCCGCAGCCACAGGAGCTTCGGCGCGGTGAACCCGGTGAGCGCGCGATTTCCCGTCAGCTCGATCAGCCGCTCGAGCCCCACCCGGCGCTCGATCTCGGCGCACTCCTCAGCCGTGCGCTGGTCGTTCCAGAGGATCGCCGGGCGCAGGACGCGGTCGTCCTCGCCGAGCACGACGAGCCCGTGCATCTGACCCGCGAAGCCGACCTCCCCCTCCGGCAGCCGGGCGAGGCACGCCTGCGCCGCACGCCACCAGTCCTCCGGGTCCTGCTCCGCCCAGCCCGGCCGCGGCGTCGACAGCGGGTAGTGCTCCTCCGCGGTCGCGAGCACCTCGCCCGTCTCGGAGAGCGCGATCGCCTTGACGCCGGACGTGCCGACGTCCAGACCGATGAGCGTCATTCTCCGAGCGCGGCGTACACGAGCTCGTAGGCGCGCACGGCGTCCTTCTCCTGCTGCGCGGCGCGCAGCGCCGCGTCGTCGATGCGCGCCGCGACGCCGTCCATGAACCGCCACTGGAGCACCGATCGCTTCACGGCCGCGACCGCGTCCTCGGTATACGGGTAGAGGTCGAAGCCGAGCCGCTCGCCGTTTGAGCCGTAGCCGGCGCGCCGCAGCTCGACCGCGAGCTCGATCGTCTCCATGAACGCGGTCGCGCCGACCATGTTGTCGTCGTCAAAGGTGCCCCAGCCGGAGTTCGCGTGCTGGTGGCCGAGCAGGCCCTCCGCCGCGAGCAGCGCCGCGTACTCGGCGAGGTTCTCGCCGTTCATGATCAGGTGCTGCCAGTCCATGTTGACCTTGACGTTGGTGATCCCGTCGGCCCGCAGCTTGTGGATCACGTGCAGCGTCATCCCGATGTTGGCCATGTGGATCTTCATCGCGGGCTCGGAGTTCTTGTGCTCGAGGAAGAGCAGCTTGCCGTGCCCGCCGACGGCCTCGGCGACCGCGGCCATGCCGTCGAGCAGCCAGCTCCAGCTCTCGCGATAGGGCGTCTGGAAGGGGTAGTTGTAGCCC
>JAICLM010000168.1 GCA_025927435.1 Thermoleophilia bacterium
CGCTCGAGCAGCTCGTCGCGGTTCACGATGCGATAGCGGGGCACGAGCCCCGTCTCGCGCAGCGCGTCGTACAGCTTTCCCTTGCTGATCGCGATCGCGACGAGGCCCGGGGGCGGCAGCAGCGTCGGCACCGGGAACTCGCGGCCGCTCCAGAAGAGCACCTCCGCTTCGGGGCCGACGAGCGCCGCGTCGATCCGCTCCCGCTCGCAGATGTCCGCGACAAGCTCGGCGTAGCCCGGATCGCCCGGCTGCGAGACGCGGTAGACGCGGTCGTACAGGCCTTCGTAGAAGCCGTACCAGTTGCCGCCGCGGTCGGCTCCCACGAGCGTCGCGTCGGAGAACGCGGTGCTCGCGCGCAGGGAGCGGGCAATGGCTCTCGGCGTCACGCCGCAGGCGCCCGTGACGAGGATGTTCAGCGGCGCCACAGGCTCCGAGGATAGCCCCGGTTCCTCACGGCTCCGACTTCCAACCTCCCGTCTCCCCCTTGTACGTGCCGGTGAAGAGGACGAACGGGGTCCGGGCGAGGATCCGCAGGTCGACGAGCGCCGAGCGGTGCTCGACATACCAGACGTCGAGCTCGATCCGGTCCGCCCACGGGAGCGACGCCCGGCCGTTCACCTGCGCCCAGCCGGTGATACCCGGCTTCACGTCGAGACGGTGCCGCTGGCGCTCGTCGTACTCCTCGACCTGATAGCGCAGCGTCGGCCGCGGGCCGATCACGCTCATCTCGCCGCGGACGACGTTCCAGAGCTGCGGCAGCTCGTCGAGCGACAGCTTGCGGAGCACCCGGCCGGTCCGTGTGATCCGCGTGTCACCGCGGTTGACCGAGAGCCCGGCTCCCATCGTCTCGGCGCCGACGACCATCGTGCGCAGCTTGAGCAGCTCGAAGTCGACGCCGTCGCGGCCGACGCGCGTCTGCCGGTAGAGGACAGGGCCGCCGTCCTCGAGCTTGATCGCGAGGGCGGCCAGCGCGAGAAGCGGTGAGGCCAGCACGAGCGCCGAGCCTGCGAGCGCGACGTCCGCCGCACGATTCACGCGAGCTCCCCGCGCTGCGGTGCCCACGTCGCGGGGACGCCTCGCCGCAGGTAGTTCCAGAGCGCGACCACGGTCGCCCAGGTGATGAGGACGTAGTAGCGGGCAATCCCGACGCCGGCGAGCGCCGCCGCGAGCAGCCCGAGCTGGAGACCCAGAAAGACCGCGTAGACCGCTCCGTGGCCGAGCAGCGCGATCGAGCCGGCGAGCAGGATCAGATGGAGCAGGCCGCTCGCGTACCGGAGATGCCGGTGGGAGAGGAGCGCGAGGAGGTAGCCGAGACTCTGGCCGCGCAGCATGCGCCCCCGCAGGACGATCAGCCACGAGTGCTCGAACATCCGCACCTTGCGCCGGTACTCGCTCTCGTTCGTGGGCGTCGGCCGCTCGAACGCGAGAGCGTCCGGCTCGTACACCGCGCGGCGGCCACGCTGCACCATGAGGTACGGGAGCGAGAGGTCGTGCCCGAAGCGGGGATCGACCTCCGCGTAGTCGGAGCGGAGAAGCGCGTAGACCGCGCCGTTGCCGGCCGTCACCGAGCCGAGCCGCGACTCTCCCTCCCGCGTCACGAGCTCGTAGCGCCAGTACACGCCCTCCTTGTTCGAGCCGTCGGGCGCCTCCAGCCGCAGGCGGCCGCAGACGTACGCCACCTGCGGATCGGCGAAGTTGCGGACGAGCTTGCGCAAGGCATCGGGCGCCCAGGTCGCGTTCGCGTCGGAGAAGGCGACGACCTCCGCCGCCGTCGTCCGCACCGCCGCGTCCTGCGCCGCGACCTTGCCGCCCCGCGGGTTCCGGATCACCCGGGCGCCCGCCGCCTCCGCGAGCTCCTCCGTCCGGTCGGTGGAGGCGTCGGACGTGACCACGATCTCCAGCAGCTCCGGGGGATAGTCGAGCGCGCGGAGGTTGTCGAGCCGGCGCTCGATCGAGCCCTCCTCGTTGTACGCGGTCACGATGACCGCGACGGAGGGCAGGTAGGCGTCGTCGAGTGCGACGCGCCGCGTGTGGACGCGCGCGGCGAGCGCGACGGTGGCCGGGTAGAGCACGTGCGTCCACGCGAGCGCGGCCAGCGAGCCCCAGAAGAGGACGAGAGCCGCGATCATCGCGGGAGAACGCTAGCTAGCCACGCGGTCGGGCTAGTTGCCCCAGGGGCCGAAGCGCCCGGCGCGCGGAACCGTGAGCGAGAAAGGAAGCGACTTGCCGGAACCGGGCGCGATCGCCCGCAACCAGTCGCGCTTCGCTGCCCTCACCTTCAGCGTCGCCCGGTAGATGCCGCTGCCGTTGGCGACGACGTACGCGACCGTCTTCCACCGCCCGCTCTTGCCGTGCCGGAGCTGGACGGTGACGCGTTCCTTGTCGCTTGTCGCGTCACGCCCCCAGACGCTCACGGTCGAGCCGTGGCGGTACGCCACGAACGGGAACCGGAAGGCGGTGCGCATCGGCTTGGGCCGTGCGCTCGTCAGCGAGGACGAATGGAAGTAGAGACCGCTCTGGTAAGGACTCGGGCTTGGACGATCCTGCAGGTCGAACCAGGTGACGAGCGAGACGCCCGCGAGCCACATCTGGTGCAGGGACTCGGCCGTCCAGCGGGCCGCGAGCCCCATCGGTGCCGCGTGCGGCCTCGGCGGCCTGCTGTCCCACCCGAACTCCGTCACCCAGAATTTCACCGGGCGGGACGAGACGATGTGGTGCAGCCGCTTGCCCGCCTTCAGCAGCGCCCGCATCTCCGGCAGATCGCCGAGCTCGACGTCGTCGGGATGCTTCGCGTGGCCGAAGGGGCCCCCGAACGTGTACGGGTGGTGCGACCAGACGTCGAAGTGGACGGCGTTGTGGCAGGTCGAGTGCGGATGCGATCCCTTCGAGAGACAGAGCAGCGACCGCATGAAGGTGAGCGGTGAGACCGAGTACCACTTCTGCTTCTTGCTCTTCGGGTGACCGAACGGGTCGAGCGCGCCTGCGACCACCACGTTCGACCCGTCGACCCCGTGCACGGCATTCGCGAACGCGTTCACCATCCCCCGGTAGGCGCTCGCGCTGACGGGCCCGAGATCGAGGCTCAGATTGGGCTCGTTCCAGACCTGGAAGACGTGTTCGGCGGGGAGGCCGCCGGTGCCGTCGTAGTGACGGGCAAGCGCCTTGGCAAAGGCGCCGAGCTCGGAAGCCTTCGGGATTCCCGCGAGCGCGGGCTTGGGCCGTTTCGCATACGCCCAGCGCGGGATGCCGACGACGTTCAGGATCGGGGTTACGCGCGCAGACGCTGCCGCTGCGACCGTCGCATCCATCCCGGCCCAGGAGTAGCCCGGTGACGCTGGGTCGTCGGCGACGAAGCCGGCGGGCCGGGTGCGAGGCGCGATCGCCTGCCACGGCACCTCGATCCGCACAAATTTCGCACCCGCAGAGCGGGACAGCGCGAAGGCCGTCTCCCGCTGCGCGCTGTTGAAGAGCATGGGGTCGACGAGCCCGGTCACCAGCGGCGCAGTGCCCGGGGTCGAGTACGTGCGTGCAGCTTGCGAGCGTGCTCCACGCTGAGAGCTCGCGAAACCGGCCGACACGATCACGGCCGCTAGGCACATCGTGACGACCCCAACGGCCAGGTAACGAGCAGTGGCCCCCACCGCCGGACAAGCTATCCGCGATCGAGATCGCTTGGGAGTTCCTTTTCGGACTCCTTACAGCTGCGCCGGGTCGTCACCGCGACCGACCTCGCTGCTCAGCTACCCGCGCGAGAGCGAGAACGCGAGCGACTTCCCGGACCCGGGAGCGACGGCGCGAAGCCAGTCCTTCTTCGACGCCTCGAGCTTGAGCTTCGCCCTGAAGATGCCGGATCCGTTCGACCGCACGAGGGCGACCTTCCGCCACGCTCCGTGCCTGCCGTGCCGGCGCTGGACGGTCACGACCTCCTTGTCGCTTGTCGCGTCACGCCCCCAGAGGCTGACGGTCGAGCGGTGGAGGTAGGCGACGAAGGGGAAGCGGAACGCCGTGCGCACCGGTTTCGGCCGGGCTCCTTCGACGGACGCCGACCGGAAGTACAAGCCGCTCTGGTAGTAGCTCGGCGGAGGTAGGTCGTCGAGCAGGAACCAGGTCACGAGCGAGACGCCTGAAAGCCACATCTGGTGCAGCGATTCGGCCGTCCAGCGGGCGGCGCGGCCGAGGGAAGGGGAATGCTTTCGGGGCGGGTTGGTGTTCCAGCCGAACTCGGTGACCCAGAACTGGACCCGGTTCGCCGACTCCACGTGGCCGAGCCGCACGCCGGCCTTCAGGAGCGCTCGCATCTTCGGCAGGTCGCCGAGCTCGACGTCCCCCCGCACCTTGGCGCGCGCGAACGGACCGCCGTGCGAGTACGGATGGTGGGACCAGACATCGAACTGGATCGAGGCGTGGCACGTCGAATGCGGATGCGACCCTTTCGAGAGGCACAGCACCGAGCGCATGAAGTCCAGCGGCGGAGTCGAGTACCACTCCCGGTTCTTGCTCTTCTTGTGACCGTACGGGTCGAGCCCACCCGCGATCACGAGATTCGCGGGGTCGACGGCGTGCACGGCAGCGGCGACGGCATTGACCATGTCGCGGTACTTGCTCGCGCTGACGGGGCTCATGTCGAGGCTGAGGTTCGGCTCGTTCCAGACCTGGAACACGTGCTCGGCCGGCACTCCAGGAGCGAGGCCGTCGTAATGCGTCGCGAGTGCCTTCGCGAAGTCGCCCAGTTCCGCGACGTTCGGCGAACCGCCGTTCACGGAGGTCGGCGGAGTGTCGTACGCCCAGCCGGGCGGAGTCAGGAGGTCGAGGATCGGTGTCAGGCCGGCGGACTCGGCGGCATTCACCACGGCGTCAAGGCTGCCCCACGAGTAGCCGGGTGACGTCGGATCCGTCGGCACGAACCCGGCGGGCCGCGTGGCGGGCGCGACGCTGCGCCAGTTGACGGTCAGGCGAACGTAGGTCGCGCCGGCAGCTCGCGTCCGCGCAAACGCCGCCACCGTCTGATTCCCGCCGAAGAGGATCGGGTCGGCGATCGCCGTCGCCAGAGGCGTTGTCGCCGGCGTCGAGTACGTGCGTATGCGGTCGACTCTCTGGGC
>JAICLM010000245.1 GCA_025927435.1 Thermoleophilia bacterium
CACTATCGTCTCCGCCGCGGGTGCACACGCCCGTGGCGGAGACGACACTTTCACCTGCGAACCGAAGCGGAGGCGGACTGTCAACGAGGGTCGATGACTGGGGCGAGTCGTACGGGCGAGCGTGGGAGGAACGAGACGCCGATGCCGCGGCGGCCCTGTTCTCCGGCGACGCCGTCTACCGCGACCACCCGCTCGGCCCGCCGCATCTCGGCTCGGAGGGGGTGCACAAGTACTGGTCGGATGTGACCGCGACGCAGTCGGCGGTCTCCGTGCGCTTCGGCTCGCCGGTCGTCTCGGCGGACGAGCAGCGGGCGGCGGTCGAGTTCTGGGTGACGATGGAAAACGGCGGCAGCGACGTCACGTTGACGGGGATCCTCATGCTGCGGTTCGCCGTCGACGGGCGCTGCAGCGAGCTCCGGGAGGCGTGGCACTTCGAGCCCGGCCGTCACGATCCGCCCGCGGGCTGGGGGCTGTAGCGCCGCGATGTCGCAAGCCGAGCTGCCCGTCGACCGCCACATCGAGACGCGCGGGATTTCGAAGAGCTTCGGTGGCACGCGGGCTCTCTCGAACGCGAGCGTCTCGGTGCGCAGCGGCTCCGTCCACGCGCTCGTCGGCGAGAACGGCGCCGGGAAGTCGACGCTCGGAAAGATCATCGCGGGCGTTCTCGCGCCCGACGACGGCGAGCTGCTTGTCCGGGGCGAGCCCGTGTCGTTTCGCTCGCCGCGAGAAGCGCTCGAGCGTGGCATCGCGGCGATCGGGCAGGAGCCGTCGGTCGTACCGCACCTCACCGTCGCCGAGAACGTGTTGCTCGGCGCCGAGCCGCGAGCGTTCGGGACGGTGCGAAGGCGCGCACTGAGGAAGCGCTTCGAGGTGCTCGTCGCCTCGGCAGGGTTCGATCTCCGAGGCGACACGCCCGCGGGTGCCCTGACGATTGCGGGGCAGCAGGAGGTGGAGATACTCCGGGCGCTTGCCCGTTCCGCCGAGGTCGTGATCATGGACGAGCCGACGGCTGCGCTGAGCGCCGCGGAGACCGCGCACCTGCACGAGATCGTGAAGTCGCTCGCCGCGCAGGGCAAGACGATTCTCCTCATCTCGCACTTCCTGCGTGAGGTGCTCGAGCTCGCTGACACGGTGACCGTCCTGCGTGACGGCCGGGTCGTCCGCACCGGCCCAACCGCGGGCGAGACCGAGGACTCGCTGGTCGAGGCGATGCTCGGCCAGCCGCAAGCCCTGACGTTCCCGCCGAAACAGGCTCCGCGGGCCGACGCGCCCGTCCTGCTCGCCGTCAAAGGCGTGCAGGCCCTGGGCGTCGCCGGTGTCGATCTGACCGTGCGCGCGGGCGAGATCGTCGGGCTCGCCGGCCTTGTCGGCGCCGGACGAACGGAGCTCGGTCAGGCGATCTTCGGCGTCCGGAAGATGCAGGCGGGAGAGATCGAGCTGAACGGGTCACCGCTCACGGGCGGGGCGCGAAAGCGTCTCCGGGCCGGCGTCGCCCTGATCCCGGAGTCGCGGAAGGACGACGGCCTCGTTCCCGATCGACCCATCTTCGAGAACGCGAGTCTCGCGAGCCTCGGCGGGCTGACCCGGCTCGGCGTGGTGACGCGGAGGCGCGAGCAAGACGTGACGCGCCAGATCCTCGCGCGCTGCGACGTCCGTGCAAGAAGCAACCGCTCGCCGGTGCGTGAGCTGTCCGGCGGCAACCAGCAGAAGGTGCTCCTCGCGCGGATGCTTCTGTGCGAGCCCCAGCTCGTCATCGCGGACGAGCCGACGCGCGGAGTCGACGTGGGGGCCAAGCGCGCGATCTACGAATTCCTGGTCGGACTCGCCGAGGAGGGACTCGGGATCCTGCTCATCTCCTCCGAGCTCGAGGAGATCATGGGGCTCTCGCATCGGGTCGCCGTGATGCGCTCCGGGCGCATCGTCGCCGAGCTCGCGGGCGACGAGCTGAACGAGTCCGCGATTCTGACCGCAGCGTTCGGCAACCAGCCGAGGCAGGCTGCGTGATGGCCGCGACCGAGATCGGCAACGATCCGTACGGCGCCCGGGTCAGAGCCCGTCTGAAAACCGGGAAGCTCGAGGTCGTTCGCGGGCTCGGGATCCTCGTGCCGTTCCTCGCGCTCTTCGTCTACCTGTCGTTTGCGAGCTCGGCGTTCGCGACGAAGGTGAACATGCTCAACATCCTCGACCAGCAGTCGGCGACGCTGATCATCGCCGCGGCGGGCACCCTCGTCCTCGTCTCGGGCGGTATCGATCTCTCCGTCGGTGCGACCTACTCGTTCGCCGGTGTCACCGCGGCGCACTTCGCGACGCACACGAGCTCGGCCACGGCGATCCTGCTCGGTATCGGCGCCGGTCTGCTCGTCGGCGTGGTCAACGGCCTTGTCGTGACGTTCCTGCGCATCAACTCGCTGATCGCGACGCTCGCCATGGCGTTCATCGTCGGCGGCGTTGCGACGCGCGTGACCGGCGGCAACCTGCTCGTCCTGTTCGACAAGCCGGGCTTCGGCAACTTTGCGCAAACCGAGTTCCTGACCGTGAACACGTCGATCTGGATCATGGCGGCGTCCGTGATCGTGTTCGCATTCATGCTCGGGCGCTCGACGGCGGGGCGATACATCTATGCCGTCGGCGGCAACCCTCGCGCCGCCCTCCTCGCGGGCGTGCCGGTGAGGGCGATACGAATCCTCCCGTTCGTGATCAGCGGGGCCGCCGCCGGCCTCGCGGGAGTGATCGACACCTCGCGGGTGCTGAGCGCACAGGCGTCAACCGGCGACGTCAGCCTGACCTTCGCGGTGCTGGCGGGGATCGTCGTCGGCGGTACCAGCATCCTCGGCGGTGAGGGAGCGGTCTGGAAGACCGTGATCGGCGTCCTCTTCATCGCGCTGATCGGGAACGGGTACCAGCTGGAGCATTACAACGTGCTCTACGAGCAGATCACGCTCGGCGTGATCCTCA
This sequence comes from Thermoleophilia bacterium, assembly GCA_025927435.1. Taxonomy (GTDB): domain Bacteria; phylum Actinomycetota; class Thermoleophilia; order Gaiellales; family Gaiellaceae; genus Palsa-739. Next base: position 2,956 of record JAICLM010000245.1, read on the forward strand.
TCGCGGCCGTCGCCCTCGATTCGTGGAGCCGGAGCCGGGAATGAGCGCACCCGGGTCGCAACTTCTCGTCACCGGTGCGTCCGGCAAGCTCGGGCGCCGGGTCGCCGAGTTGCTCCTCGAGGAGCAGCGCCCGGAACGGCTCGTGCTCGTCACCCGCTCACCGGACGCGCTCGACGACCTCGCAGACCGTGGCGCAGAGGTTCGCTTCGGCGACTTCTCGCAGCC
>JAICLM010000233.1 GCA_025927435.1 Thermoleophilia bacterium
CAGAGTTCGAGCGGGCCGGGCTCTTCCTCGCCCGGGTGGGCTCGGTGGAAGACGGGACGGGCGTCGTGCTCGAGCCGTAGCGCGGGAAACCCGGTCTACACTCGGGTTCGTGCATGCGGGGTCCGCATCGGCGGCGCTGCCGCGCCGCTTCGCCGGGACGATCTCTCCGGTCGGGTTCCGGCGGGTCGCGCTCGCGGCGGTCGGGATGCTCGTGATCATCGTCGCGTCGGGAGCGACCGTTCGGCTCACGGGCTCGGGGCTCGGCTGTCCGAAGTGGCCGACCTGCACGAACCAGCACGCGCTGCCCCAGAGCTACCACTCGTACATCGAGTTCACGAACCGCCTCATCTCGGCGGTCACGATCTTCACGACGCTCGCGCTCGCCGTCGCGGCATGGCTGACGCGCGGCCTCGGCCGCCGCGGGCGCTGGTTGGCGACGGCCGTCTTCGTGGGCACGCTCGCACAGGCGCCGCTCGGCGCGATCACCGTCTACTACGACCTCAACCCGTACCTCGTGATCACGCACCTGCTGCTTTCCTTCACGCTCGTCTCGCTCGCGGTGCTCACGCTGCTCGAGGCGTCGCGGCTCGTCCGCGGAGAGGGAGCGCCGCTGCCGGGGCTCGCGCGCGTTGCCGGGCTCGTCCTGGTCGCCGCCGTGACCGTGCTCGCAGTCAGCGGGACGGCGTCGACCGCGGCAGGACGCTTCCCCGGGAGCTCCGGGTCGCAGGTCGTTCCGCGGCTCGGCACGTTCTATCCCGCCGTCTACTGGCACGTGCGCGCAGTCGCGGCATTCGGGATCGTCTTCCTCGCTCTCGCAGCCTGGGCCTGGACGCGCCGCAGCGCGTATCCCTGGCTGCTGCGCGGCTGCGCGGGACTGCTCGCGATCCTCGCCGTGCAGATGACCATCGGCGAGGTGCAGTACCGGACGTACGGCGACGTTCCGTGGTGGCTGGTCCTGCTGCACGTGGCCGCGGCGGCGACCCTCGTCGCCTGGACCGTGGGAGTGGCCGGGCGTCTCTGGCGCCCGATCCGGACCGCCGAGACGCTGCAACTAGACTGAACCAATGTCGGAGCTGAACGTCTCCTCGCGGCCCGAGCTCCGCCGCCCGGTTCTCATCGCCGCCTTCCGCGGCTGGAACGACGGCGGCCAGGGGGCGACGCTCGGCGGCAGCTTCCTCGCGAAACAGTGGGGCGCGGAATCGTTCGCCGAGATCGACTGCGAGAACTTCTACGACTTCCAGGCGGTACGGCCGAACGTCTCTCTCGAGGACGGTCTCACGCGCAAGATCGAGTGGCCGTCGAACACGTTCCTTCACGCGCCGATCCCGGGTCTCGACCGAGACGCGGTGATCCTGCTCGGCGTCGAGCCGAACCTCCGCTGGAAGACGTACACGGGGCTCGTGCTCGAGCTCGTGCAAGACCTCCAGGTCGAGCTCGTCGTCACGCTCGGCTCGCTGCTCGCCGACGTCCCGCACACGCGGCCGGCTCCGGTGAGCGCGGCGGCGAGCGACCAGATGCTCGTGGAGGAGCTCGGAGTCGAGCCCTCGCGCTACGAGGGTCCCACCGGCATCGTCGGGATCCTGCTCGACTCGTGCCGGCGCGCCGGGGTGCCGGCGGTCAGCCTCTGGGCGGCTGTGCCGCACTACGTCTCGCTCGCGCCGAGCCCCCGCGCCGCGCTCGCGCTGTGCCGTCGCCTCGGTGAGCTCGTCGGGACCGACATCGAAGTGTCGGAGCTCGAGCAGGCGGCGGAGGAGTACACCGAGCAGGTGACGGAGGCGGTCAAGTCCGACGACGAGACGGCCGCATACGTCGACGAGCTCGAGCGCCGCGTCGACCTGATGGAGGCGGCCGAGGAGCTTCCGTCCGGCGAGAGCCTGGCGGCCGAGCTGACCCGCTTCCTCCGCGAGCGCGAGGAGAACGGCGACGACGGCGGCGAGACCGCCGGCGGCCCGGCCTCCTAGATCTCGATCAGGCGCTCTTGGCGGCGGGCTTGGCTTCCGCTTCCGTCGGCTGCTTCGGCTTCTCCTCCCCGGTGCCGTTCTGCTTCGCCTGCTGCTGAGCCTTCGCGGCGCCACTCCCGCCCTTGCGCCGGCGCCGCCGGCGCCGCCTGCTGCGCCCTGAGCCCTGCTTCGGGGCAGGGAGGTTCTCGGCCAGCGCGAGCGCGACTTCCTGGATCGCGCCGAGCCGCTCGCGGGCCTCGTCGATCAGCTTCGTCGCGCGCGGCGTGTAGCCCTCCGCCGACGCCAACAGCGCGGCGCCCACCGGCAGCGGCAGCTCGAGCGCGGCCCGCACGAGCTTCGCGGCGTTCTCCTCGTGCCGGTGCCCGCGCGAGTTCGCGAGCGCGCCGAGCAGACGCTTTGCCTCCGGATACTCCGCCGACGCCCGCCGGTCCTGAACCTTGCGTGTCGCGCGCGCGAGCCGCCACGTCCAGCGCGCGAGGATCTGTTCCGGCGCGTCGGGCTTCTCCTCGCCGATCGCGCGGAGGAGGGTGCGGATTCCCGGCAGCCGCTCCTTCTCCCACGGCGGCGCCTGCGTGACGAGCGTGACGAGGTCGTCGAAGTCGGCCCGCTCGACGCGCATCGAGACGCGGTCCTGCAGCGCCATCATCCGCAGCCGCCGGTTCGGGTTCTCGGCCGCGGCCGTGGTGAGGAACTGCTCGAGCGCGACCTTGCTCGCGTTCCGGTCGGTCAGCTTCTGCACGAAGGAGGCGCGCTCGTCGAAGCGGATCTGGCGGCCGGCGATCATCGCCCAGGCGCGCTGCTCGTCCTCGTCGAGGTACTTCGGGTCGATGCGTTGCCACTCGCGCTGGATGACGCCGTATCGGCGGCGGACGTCGGGCGTGACCGGCACGAGCCACGGTGCCGGGGTGAGGCGGCGGCGGGCACGGCGCTGCGAGCGGCGGCGCGGCGCCGGGGTGACGCGCGCGCCCTCGCGGTAGAAGTCGGCGTCGAGCAGCGAATGGAGCGAGACGACCCGCTCGTTGTGAGTCGCGCCCTTCGGGACGAAGTCGACGACGATCCCCGCTTCCTTGCGCGGATGGAGGCGCATGATGCGGCCGATCCGCTGCTGGTAGACGCGGCGCGACGCGGTCGGCGCGAGGTGCATGCAGACGGTGGCGCGCGGCGAGTTCCACCCTTCGGCGAGCAGCTGCGCGTTGATGAGCACGTTGATCTCCCCGCGCTCGTACGCGGCGAGCGTCTCGGCCAGGCGTACCGGCGGCGTGCGGCCCGAGACCGCCTCCGCCTTGATCCCGGCTGCGCGGAACTCCGTCGCGAGGTTGTACGCGTGGTCGACTCCGGCGGCGTAGACGATGCCGGGCGTGTTGTCGAAGCGCTCGCGGTAGAGGCTCGCGGCGGCCATGTTCAGCGCCTGGTGGTCGAGCGTCTTGGCGAGGATCTCCTGGTCGAAGTCGCCGCCGACGATCGGCACGGAGTTGACCGCCGCGACCGGAGGGACACGCAGGTCGCGCAGCGGCGC
>JAICLM010000231.1 GCA_025927435.1 Thermoleophilia bacterium
CTAGGAGTGCTTCCAGGCTACGGAGAAGGAGCCGCTGCTGATCGAGCTGGGCTGAGCCTTGACCGTCGAGCCCGACGCCATGGTGATCGTGTCGATGCCCGGAGTGCTGCTCGTGAGCAGGGCGCCGTTCGCGCTCGCGCCGCTGAAGCTCACCGAGCCGAAGTTCGCGAGCGGCAGGACGCCCCCGCTACTGGACGGAGCCTCGGCGATCACCTCGGCCGACGCCAGCTTGGCCGACTTCAGCCTCGCGTTCGTCGTCCTGGTCCACCCCTGCGTGCTATCCGAGATCGTCAGGGTGAACTGGCCGTTGCCGGTGGTCGACACCGTCGCGGACATGTGGTCGCCCGCCTTCACCAGGTTGCTGTAGTTCGTCGGGAACTTCGGATACATCTCGTACCAGGCGTAGTACCGGGGAGTCGAGCCCGAGCAGTCCGAATCGGTACCGGTCTGCTCGACGGTGCTCGAGGTGTCGCCGTCCAGGCCGACCCAGAAGCTCGAGTACGCCGTTCCCGAGCACTTCACTGCCGGCACCGTCCACGAGGACGAGACCCTCGTGTACCGGCCACCCGTCACCGCATAGCCCGACCAGTTCGTGCTGGTCGAGTTGGTCCGCATATGGATCGGACCGTGCCACCTGCTCGGGGCGGCTCCGCCGGCAGATGCCGAGATGGCAGCTGCGATGACGAGGACCCCCACGAAAGCGCCGCAGAAAAAGCGCCTTCTCATCACGCCTCCTTGTAGGACGACAACAACAGAAGCGGAAAGCTAAGCGTTCGGGCGTCCTAGCACAAGGGCGGCGAGTACTCTCGGAAGGTGGTGGGGGACAACGAGACGCTGACTGGCGCGGCGCTGCGGACGGTCTTCATCGCGCTGATGCTCGGCATGTTCCTGGCCGCGCTCGACCAGACCATCGTCTCCGTCGCGCTGCCGACGATCGTCGGCGATCTCGGCGGGCTCAACCACCTCTCCTGGGTCGTGACCTCGTACCTGCTCGCCTCGACGGTCTCGACCCCGATCTACGGCAAGCTCGGCGACATGTACGGGCGCAAGCCCGTCTTCCTCGTCGCCATCCTGATCTTCCTCGCGGGCTCGATGCTCGCCGGGCTGTCGGAGTCGATGGCCGAGCTGATCGGCTTCCGCGCCCTGCAGGGGATCGGGGCCGGCGGCCTGATGGTCGGCGCGCAGGCGATCATCGCGGACATCGTCCCGCCGCGCGACCGCGGGCGGTACATGGGCCTGATCGGCTCCGTCTTCGCGATCGCGTCGGTGGCGGGCCCGCTGCTCGGCGGCTTCCTCGTCACCAATTTCTCGTGGCGCTGGGTCTTCTACGTGAACATGCCGGTCGGCATCCTCGCGGTGCTGATTGTCACTACGCGCCTCCACCTGCACACGCCACACCGGCGGCATCGCATCGACTACCTCGGCGCCGCGCTCCTCAGCGCCGGGGTGGGCGCCTTGATCCTGCTGGCGACCTGGGGCGGCACGGAGTACGCGTGGGGCTCGAACGAGATCGTCGGGCTCGGCATCGTCGGAGTGTCCGTACTGGCGGTCTTCGTCTGGTGGGAGGGCCGGGCGGTCGAGCCACTCCTGCCCCTCCAGCTCTTCCGCTCGCGCATCTTCTCGGTCGCGAACGCGATGGGCTTCACGATCGGGATGGCGATGTTCGGAGCGATCATCTTCATCCCACTCTTCCTGCAGATCGTCTACGGGGTCAGTGCGAAGAGCTCGGGCCTGCGGACGATTCCGCTGATGGCCGGGCTGCTCGTCACCGCGATCCTCTCCGGCCGCACGATCAGCCGCATCGGCCGCTACCGGCCGTTTCCCATCGCCGGGACGGCCGTGCTCGTGGTCGGCATGTTCCTGCTCTCGCTGCTCGGCGTCGACACGCCGCCCTGGGTCGCCTCTGCGTACATGGTGGTCGTGGGCGTCGGGCTGGGGCTCGTCATGCAGGTGCTCGTGCTTGCCGTCCAGAACGACGCGCGACCGCAGGAAATCGGCGTCGCAACGTCGTCCGCCACGTTTTTCCGGAGCATGGGCGGTGCCTTCGGCGTCGCGCTCTTCGGGACGATCTTCGCCTCTCGACTCTCGGACCAGCTGGCGGCCCTGCCGCAGAGGGTCACCGCCCGGCTCGGCAGCGGGGTTCAGCTCAACCCGACGCAGATCGACCAGCTGCCGCCGAGAGTCCACGACGTGATCCTGCACGCGTTCGCCCACGCGCTCAGCGGCGTGTTCCTCTTCGGGATGGCTCTGTCGCTCGTGCCGTTCGTCCTCTCGTGGTTCCTCAAGGAGATTCCGCTGCGGACGACGATCGCGCAGCGGTCGGAAAGCGCCCCGCCCGAGCCGTCCGGGCAGCTCGCCTGGGAGTCGACCGAGCGTTAGGACAGCGCGGCCCGCGCGGCGTGGTAGCCGCACATCCCGTGCACGCCGCCGCCCGGCGGCGTCGAAGCCGAGCAGAGGTAGACGCCGGGCAGCGGCGTCGTGTACGGCGAGACCCGGGCGACGGGGCGGGTGAAGAGCTGCGACAGGGTTGCGGCGCCGCCGTTGATGTCGCCGCCGACGTAGTTCTCGTTGTGCCGCTCGAGGTCCGCGGGCCCGAGCGCCGAGCGTGCGAGGATCCGGTCGCGGAAGCCGGGCGCGAAGCGCTCGACCTGGGCCTCGATCCGCTCGGTCATGTCGACCGTCGAGCCGTTCGGGACGTGGCAGTACGCCCACGCCGTGTGCCGGCCGGCCGGCGCCCGCGTCGAGTCGAAAAGGCTCTGCTGGGCGAGCAGCACGTACGGCCGCTCGGCGACCTCGCCTCGGAACGGCGCCGCCTCCGAGGCCGCGATCTCCTCGAGCGTCGCGCCGAGGTGGACGGTGGCAGCGCGTGCGCACTCCTGTGCCCGCCACGGGATCGGGCCGTCGAGCGCCCAATCGAGCTTGAACACGCCCGGCCCGTACCGGTAGCGCTCCAGTGCGCGGCGATAGCGCGCGGGCAACCGGTCGCCGGCGAGCGCGAGCAGCCCGCGGGGCGTCACGTCGAGGAGCACGGGACGCGTGTCCCCGAGCTCGGTCAGCGACTCGACCCTCTGTCCCGTCTCGATCTCGCCGCCGAGCGAGCGGAGGTACGCGGCGAGCGCGTCGGCGAGCCGCTGCGAGCCGCCGCGAGGGAGCGGCCAGCCGACCGAGTGCGCGAGCAGCCCGAGCATCAGGCCGAACGCCGCGCTCGGCGGCCGCTCGAGTCGGAGCATCGAGTGTGCCGCCAGGCCGGCAAAGGCGCCGCGCGCCTTGACACCCTCGAAGGAGAGCCGCGCTAGCGCTGTCGCAGGCAGCGCCGCCCGGGCGCCGAAGCGCGCGAGCAGGAGCGGATGCGCCGGCAGGTGCAACGGCGCGAGCACGTCCTCGAGCAACGGCTCCGCGTCGCGGGCGAGCGGGGCGAAAAGCCGACGCCACCGCGCCTCGTCCTCTCCGAGCCCGGAAACGGCGGCGTCGGACGACCGCTCGAGCAC
>JAICLM010000054.1 GCA_025927435.1 Thermoleophilia bacterium
AATCGTGGCGGAGACTATCAATCGCGTATTGCGCTGTCGCAGCGTGTGGGCCGTCTCCGACCTTTATGTTTGCTCGATCGCACGGGCCGGTTCGGCAGCGTCGGCAGTGGCCGCCCAGCTGCCGAGTAGCTTGAGCGCCTCCTCGGAGCGCGAGCCGGGCTCGGCGGCGTAGGTGAAGATCGTCAGCCCGTTGTCTGCGGCGAGGTCCAACCGGTTGTAGCTCAGACTGAGCTCGCCGACGACGGGATGGTGGAACTGCTTGACACCGGTGTTGTGGAAGCGCACGTCGTGTGCGGCCCAGCGGGTGCGGAATGCCTTGCTCCGTGTCGCGAGTTCACCGACAAGGTCTGAGAGGTCACGGTCGTGCGGGTCGCGGCCCGCGGCCCAGCGCAGGATCGCGACGCATTCGCCCGCGACGCGCTCCCAGTCGCCGTAGAACGTCTCGGCTCGCGGATCGAGGAACACGAACCGTGCATTGTTGATCGGGCGCGCAGGTGCGGCGTACAGCTCGGAGAACAACGCACGGCCGAGATCGTTGGCAGCAAGGACGTCGAGACGAGCATTGCCGACGAAAGCGGCTGCGCCGGTGATCGCGTCGAGCGTCCACTGCACCTCGGGCCGAACGCGCTGCGTCGCCCGGCGCCAGCGCGGACGAGCGATCGCGGGCTGGGCCGCACGGGCGAGGTCAAAAAGGTGTGCGCGCTCGGCGTCGTCGAGCTCGAGCGCCCGTGCTAGGCCTTCCAGCACGCTCTGCGAGACCCCGTTCATGTCTCCGCGCTCGAGCCGGGTGTAGTACGGCAGGCTGACGCCGGCCAGAACAGCGACCTCCTCGCGGCGGAGTCCTGGCACCCGCCTACTGCCGTAGGAGCGCAACCCCGCCTGCTCGGGCGTGATCCGCGCCCGGCGGGAGGTGAGGAAGTCGCGGATCTCCTTCTTCGTGTCCACGACGGAAGCGTAAACCCGATTGCCCTGCCTCTGGGGGACCCTGGCAGTAGCCCTCCCAACAGGGACTCTCACCGCTCGCGAGCCCGTGCTTTCTTGGACGCAGCGGTTTCTACGACTACAAGGAGCAACCTGTCATGAAGCACATCTCGTTAGGTGGACTTGACGTCTCCCGGATCGGGCTCGGCACGATGGCGATGTCCGGCTACTACCTCGACCCAACCAGCAGCGACGCCGAGTCGATCCGGACAATCCAGCGAGCAGTCGAGTTGGGCGTCACCCACATCGACACTGCCGAGATCTACGGTCCCTACGCGAACGAGGAACTCGTCGGCCGCGCCCTCGAGGGACGCCGTGATGATGTCGTGGTGGCGACGAAGTTCGGGTTCGTCTCGCACGCCGGCGCCGGCGCCGGGGTACTCGACAGCAGTCCCGCGAATATCCGCACCGCGGTCGAGGGCTCCCTGAAGCGGTTGGGGATCGACCACATCGACCTCTACTACCAGCACCGCGTCGACCCGAACACGCCGATCGAGGACACAGTCGGCGCGCTGGCCGAGCTGGTGGCCGAGGGCAAGGTTCTACACATCGGCTTGTCCGAGGCTGCCCCCGCAACGATCCGCCGCGCCCACGCGGTTCACCCGATCGCCGCGCTGCAAACCGAGTACTCCCTCTGGACGCGTGATCCGGAAGCCGAGCTGCTCCCGCTGCTGCGCGAGCTCGGCATCGGCTTCGTGCCCTACTCGCCACTCGGGCACGGCTTCCTGACCGGGACGATTCGCTCCGCCGAGGATCTCGCCGACGACGACTGGCGCAAAAACAACCCGCGCTTCACCGAGGGCAACTTCGCAAAGAACCTGCGCATCGTCGACGAAGTCAAGGCCGTCGCCTCCGAACTCGACGCAACACCCGCACAGATCGCGCTGGCCTGGCTCCTAGCGCAAGGCGACGACATTGCCCCGATCCCCGGCACCAAACGCGTCACCCGCGTCGAAGAAAACACCGCCGCCGACGGTATCGAACTGAGCGCAGAACAAATCGCCCGGCTCAACAACCTCACCCCGGCCACAGGCGAGCGTCACGAACAGGAAAACATGGCCAGGATCGACCGCTGACGACCACCGCAGGTATGGAGCCTTTATGGAGCCAAGCGGGCGCAACCAGTTGCAGCCAGTCGCAAATGGCTCCGCTCCGAAAACGGCTCAAACACGCCGATCGGCAACCGGTGGCAACCCACGGCAACGGTCCGAGACCGCATGGCAAGGAGGGGGTCGACCGGGCAGCAGATGGGCAGCAAACGTCTCGAGCCGCTTCGCATAGCCATCGGGAGTCGACCCGGAGGCCCGCCGCTGGCGGAAATGGACTTCCTGCTGGCTGGTGCTACGTCGGTGCGCGGCGAAGGAGGCGAAGGCGCACTTCCTGTTTCACTGACACGGGCGTTGTCGTAGCTTCGAGACGGGATGCCAGCGACGGAGGCACACTGGTGTCGCGCCAGCCGTTGGCGGCGTCGAGGCATGCGTGTCCGCCGTCGAAGCTGTCGGTGACGGTGAAATGTTGCTCGTGTTGTAGGTCGTAGAAGCCGGCGGCGATTGCCTTGGCGAACTGCTCGTCGATGCTGTGGATCGTGTCGAGCCATGCGCGCATGTCGAGCCTGCCGAGCTCGGCGTCCTCCGTGGCGACGTGAGGATTCGACGAGACGGGCTGCGTGTCAACGAGGAATGCGTCGGGGGCGAGTGCTGCGTGGATGTTGCGCAGGGCGTGCACGACGCCCTCGAGCGGGACGCATCACAAAGACCAGCCGCAGAGCGCAAGGTCGAAGCGTTCGCGCGGGAGGTCGAGCGCTTCCGCGTCGTGCATGGCGAAGCGCACGCGGCGTCGCTGCTCGGCGGTGAGGGCTGCGCGTGCGGCTGCGATGTTCTCGGCGCTCGGGTCGAAGGCATAGACGGACGCGGCGCGCGATGCCGCGAACGCCGTTAGGCGGCCCGTGCCGCAGCCGACGTCGAGGACGCGTTTGCCGTCGAGCAGGACGAGGTCGGCGATCGCCGCCGCTTCGATCCCGGCCTCGTCGCGTCGCTCCATCGACTACAGCTCGGGCTTGTAGGCCTTGAGCGTGGTCCCGCGCGCCCCGAACTTCTGCGCCTTCGCGCGCGTGTCTTCGAACTTGGAGCGGGCGTAGGTATCGACGAGCTGACCGGTCTCGATCCGCTCGAAGCCGTGGCGCTCCAGCAACCTCGCATACGCTGCTTCCAGCAGCGCCCCGGCAATTCAGCCGGTCCAGAGGTCGATATTGCGTCTGCCTTCTTCGCTGACCGGGTTCTGGATCGTCACGTCAGCGATCTGCATCCGACCGCCTGGTGCGAGGACGCGGAGCAACTCGGCGAAGACTGCGTCTTTGTCGGGGATCAGGTCGATGACGCCGTTCGAGATGACGACGTCGAAGCTGGCGTCCGCGAACGGCAACCGCTCCGCTTCGGCCTCGACGAAGTCGGCGTTGGAGGCTCCCAGCTCGGCGGCGGCAGCGCGGGCTTTGGCGAGCATCTGCGGCGTCATGTCGATGCCGGTGACGCTGCCGCCGGCGCCGACCATCTGGGCGGCGATGAGCGAGTCGGTGCCGGCACCGGAACCGAGGTCGAGCACCCGCTCACCGGGCTCGAGCCGGCCGAGCTGCCACGGGTTGGCGACGCCGGCGAACGACTCGACTGCGAGCTCGGGGACATTCGCGAGCTCCTCGGGGTAGCCGAGGTCCTCGGCCCACGCGCGGCCGGTCGGAAAGACGAAGTCCTTCGACGGCTCCTGCGAAACCGACGAGTACGTCTTCTTGATCTCGCTCTTCAGCAGGTCGGCGTCGATTTCGATCCCGACGGCCATCGTCACTCCTCTCGCTCAGTAGCTGAACACGGTTGCGTCGTCATCGCCGATCCACTCCCACAGCGGTGTCGCGCCCGCGAGTCGAGCATTCGCCACCAGGCTGGCCTCGTCAAGCTTGCGCACGTTGAAGCAGATCGGACAGACGAGCAGCTCGCCGCCGCCGTCGGCGTACTGCCCGAAGAGCTTCTCCACCGGCGGGCAGCCGTCGCACGCAGTCCCCAACGCGTGACCCGGCAGCGCAAGCCGGACCGCTTCTTTGGTCAGGAACATCGCCACGTGCTTGCCGCGGTCGAGCGCGGCGGTTGCGACGAGGAACGCGATCATCACGCGCTCCGTGTCTTCGAGCCCGGTCGCGAGGTTGATCACGACCTTGCCGTTTGCGGCCATCATTCGCTCCTTTCTCGATTAGCTCTTCAGCAGCGCGACGTCGAGGTCGGCGTCGAGGGTCACGCGACCACCTCGATCGTCGTCTTGACGGGGACGCCGTTGGCGAGCACGTCGCGCACCGGCGAGGTCTCCTGCACGTACGAGCAGAGCTCCTTCAGCTCCGCCTCGCGTCGCCCGCGTGCACGAAGGCGCCGATCTGCGCGGTCGAGGCCGTGCCCTGCTGCCAGTTCGTGCTGGCGCGGAAGGTGAAGTCCGCCAGCTCCGGCTTGGTCCTGATCGCCTCGATCGTGTCCAGCAGCGCCTGCACGTCGATCCCGTTGCGAACGGTCACCGTCGCCATCGTCGGCCTCCTTCGTGTATGGATGGAATTCGGTGTACGGAGAGAAAGGACGAGGCGACTTCGCGCGCTATTGCATTTCCGAGCCGATGCAATAACTTCGTCGGCGTGAGCGTCTTTCCCGAACAGGGCATGGTGCGCGCGGAGCAGCAGGCTGCAGACACGCCATCCGAGCGGGGCAGCTTCCAGGTCGTCGCAGCGCGGGAGCTGCCACGCCTGTACCGGCTCGCCCGCCGGCTTGTCGGTGACGAAGCCGAGGACGCAGTCCAAGACGCCCTACTCAAGGGCTACCGCGCGTACGCGAGCCTCGACGACGAGGTCGCGGCACCGGCCTGGCTGACCGCGATCCTCGTCAACTGCTGCCGCGACCGGGCACGCGCGAAGGGACGACGCGTAGAGGAGACCGAGCTCAACGAAGCGGACGACTTCTCGCTCTACCGCACGATCGCCGCCGAGGATCCGTTCCCCTACTCCGACTCGCTCCACCTCGACTTCCTGCACCAGTTCGGCCGCGAGGACGTGCGCGCCGTGCTCGCCGAGCTGCCCGAGCTGTACCGGCTGCCGCTCGTGCTCTGCTACTGCGAGGGCTACCAGGTGAAGGAGGTCGCCTACCTGCTCGAGGTGCCGTTGGGAACGATGCTCGCCCGCTTGCACCGGGGGCGGAAGCTGTTCGAACGCACACTCTGGGACTACGCCGAGAGGCACGGACTACTGAAGGAGAACGCGAAACGATGATCACCTGCGCCGAGGCGGTACGGCAGCTGTGGGAGTACCTGGACGGGGTCGTAGAGGAGGCCGACCGGGAGAAGATCGAGGAGCACCTCAGCTTCTGCCGCCGCTGCTGCGGCGAGCTCGACTTCGCCGAGGAGCTACGCCGTTTCCTCGCTCAACCGGACGAGCCTGACCTGCCCGCCGACGTGAAGGCGCGGTTGCTGGCGACCGTGACCGAGCTGGAGGAGCGGGCATGACCGAGACAGGCGCCGCGCGCGACCTGATGCATTCGGCGGAGATCAAGGAGATCGTTCGCTCCGCCTACGCCGCCGTCGATGCCTCTTCGGAGACGCTCGCGCGCAAGCTCTATTCCTCGGAGCAGCTCGCCCAGCTGCCGCAGAGCGCGATCGAGGGGGCGCTCGGGGTCGGGAATCACCTCCGCCACGCCGAGATCGACACAGGCGAGACGCTGCTCGACCTCGGCTGCGGCGCCGGCATCGACACCATCCTCGCCGCCCACCACACCGGCCCCACCGGCCGCGTACTCGCGCTCGACTTCCTCCCCGAGATGCTCGAACGCACCAGCGCAGCGGCCGCAGAAGCGGGGCTCACCAACGTCGAGCCGCTCAAGGGCGACATCGAAGCACTCCCACTACCCGACGCCAGCGTCGACCACATCATCTCCAACGGCGTCATCAACCTCGCCCCACGCAAAGCACGCGTGCTCGCCGAATGCGCCCGCGTGCTCCGACCCGGCGGCAAGCTCACCCTCGCCGACCTCACCGTCGCCGAGGAAGAACTCCCACCCGAGATCCTCACCCACCCCGCCACCTGGGCGGGCTGAGTGGCCGGCGCCCTGACGGAGCGTGACTTCGTCACCAAACTCGAACGGGCCGGCTTCACCAAAATCGAGATCCCCGAACGCTCGCCCATGGGCGTCGACGACTGCGCCCTCTACCCGCTCTTCACCAACGAAGTGCTCGATCTGATGCGCACCCTGATCCCGCCGCAGCGACAGCAAACAATCGGAACCGCCATCGTCGTCCGCGCACGCGTCGACAGCCGCATCGGATTCCTACCACGCGAACGAGGCACGACGATCTTCACCGACGTCCCGCGGCCCGAAGCCGGCGAGACCGAGCACTGACCGAACTCGGCCGCTGCCCCTAACCGCGCGATTCACCGCTCAGAGAGAGGTGAAGCCGGATCGCCCAGAGTGGAGGAGCCGCGGGCGGGGGCACGGCGCTGCGCCTTCTGTCATCGTGTTCGATCCTAGGCAAACCGAGCAGGAGGACGTCGTGGCTCAACGTGAAGAAATGCGGCCCGAGCGGCCGGTCGGTGTCGTGGCCGGCTTCAAGAACTTCCTCATGCAGGGCGACATCATCATCATCGCGGTCGGGCTGGTGATCGCTCTCGCCTTCAGCACCCTGATCAAGGCGTTCACCGACAACATCATCACCCCGCTCGTCAACTCGGCCGGCAGCGGCGGCACGACGGGGCTGGGCTTCCACGTGAACGGCCAGCTCGTCAACGTCGGCGCCTTCATTGCGGCCGTCATCTACTTCATCATCTTCATGGTGGTCATCTACTTCGCCATCGTGGTGCCTTACCGGACGTACCAGAAGCGGCGCGGAGTCACAGTCTTCGGTGACTCGCCTCCGGCCAAGAGCTGCCCCGATTGCCTTTCGGAGGACCTCCCGGTCGCGGCGACCAAATGCCGCTACTGCGGTAGCAGCATCTGATCTTCGGCCTCGCGGGCGAGGACCCACGCGACGCATTGCGCCGGGTGCAAGGGTGCGGCGGCTTCTCTAGGGGAACCGCCGCAGCAGCGATCGCAGCCTCGGCCGGCCGATCGTGCTCAGCGAGTCGCCGATCTGCCAGAGCGTGGGAGCCCAGAGGCCGACGAACAGGGCGCGCCGCTCGGCGTTGCCACGCTCGTCCTGATCGACGGTCTTGGCGCGGATCCAAAGGCCGATGCAAAGGCCGACAGAGCCGAGCGAGAGCGCGTGGAACTCCGAGCCGCGGAAACCAACTCGGCGCATCAGGTTAACGATCACGATCTCGCCCCTACCCCTGTCTCTACGTGTTCAGTCCCATCCTCGCGTGGGTAGCCAGAACGTTCGTGCTGAATCGTCTCTCGCTCCAGCGACGTCTCTGGACGGCAGCGCTCTGGCCCGTGGGAATCGCCTTGACGTCCTGGAACTACATGTGGCGGACGACGCCGATGCACCGCAGCGAGAAGCGCGGAGGCGTTGACGACCTTCCGCATCACCCATCGGCTGCGGCCGTTGACGACGACGTGCAAGGGATCAACGACGGCGTCGGGCCACTCTTCCACCGGCTCTATCGGGCGAGGATTTGCGGCGCCGAGCTCTCGCCCACCGACCTGATCGGCCGCCTCCGTGAGGATCCGAACCGGGCGACGCCGACGGAGCTCGCCCGCTTTCTGAAGATCCGCGGCGAAGAGGGTCGCCTCGCGGTCGGCGACGAATTCGTCGTCCGCATGCCGGGCCCATGGGATGGTCCGGTGCGCGTCACGGCGGCGACGCCGACTTCCTTCCGATTCGCAACGCTCGCCGGCCATCTCGAAGCCGGCCAGATCGAATTCCGTGCCACGCAGGCGGACACGCTGCTTCGCTTCGAGATCGAGTCGTGGGCCCGAAGCGGCGACCGCCTCTCGAACTTGCTCTACAACCATCTGCGCATGGCCAAAGAGGTGCAGCTGCACATGTGGACATCCTTTCTCGAGCAAGTCGCAGGTCTCGCCGGGGGACGGCTGACGGGCGGCATCGAGATCATCAGCCGAAAGGTGGACGACCCGCTTGCGCTTTCCTGACTTCGATCTTCATGACCGCGACGTCGAGCGCCGTCTGGCGGCGCTGCCCGGCAGACCGCTCAACTTCGACCCCGACACGCTCGGCGGCCCGGGATGGGCACGCGACCACTACCGCGAGCGTCTCCCACCCGAGCAGGCGGGTCCGCCGGAGCCCGGCGGGAGTTGGGAAACCGCAGTGGCGCTGAGTCGCAGCTACGCATTCGCCGACCCGTCGCTCGTCGAGGCGCGCTACGACCCACGTGTCCCGCTGGAGCAGCGTGAGATGCTGCTGATCCTGCACGCGCTCGGCGCTCGCATCTACGTCGGCGTCCGCGTCGGCAGCGCCGGAGCCGAAGCGCGTACCGAGGACGGCCGCGAAGCGCAGGTCTTCTTCTGGAACTACCGCACGCTCGAAGGACACGTCGAGGCCGGCCAACGGGACTTCGAAGTCTGGAAATGGCTGGACAGCGGCGAGATCGAGTTCCGGACGCATGCCGTCTCATGCCCCGCCGACGCGAATCCGATCTTCCGGCTCGGCTTCCGGCTCCTCGGTCGGCACAAGCAGGTCGAGTTCGGACGACGGGCCTGCACGCGCATGGCCCTCCTCACCGAGGCGAACCTGAGCCAGCCGGACCGCAAGACACCCGTCAATGCGCTCGACGGGCGTCTGCTCGCGATCTACCTGCGCGACCACCACGCCCTTCTGGTCGTGCTTGGCGAGCTCGCGCGTCGAATCGGCACCTCGACCCAGCCCGGAGAGCAGCACACGTTCGTCCACGACCTCGCCGGAGTCGCGGACGAGGATCGCGCGTGCCTGGACGCGTTTCTCGGTCGACTCGACAGCACGCCTTCGCGTGCTCGCCACGCCGCCGCCTGGACAGCCGAGAAGATCGCACGACTGAAGCTGAACGGACGGCTCGTACGGCCATCGCCCCTTTCGAAAGTAACCGAGCTCGAAGGCTGCCGCCTCCTCCTAGAGAGCAACCGTGAGCTGTGGACGGCGCTCGCACATCTCGCCTTCGGTCCGCCCGGCGCAACCGAACGAGCACGCCGAGCAGAGCGGCTCCTCGGGACCGCAGAACGGCTCCGCCTCGAAACTCTCCACCGCGCAATCCGGCAAGACACCTGACCGCCGGCGACCCACAGTCGACCTCGCGCCAGAAAACGCAGCCGGCGAGATCGACGCCGGTGCTAGGCGCACCTTCTCGGAAACGATCCAGGCTAAGGCTGAGCGCATAGCGCAACCGCGTTCCCTTCCGGATCTGCGACGGTGGCGATCCTTTCGCCCCAGGGCATTACGTCGGGCTCGCGCAGAATGCTGGTCATGTCAAGGCTCCTCTCGCGTGGGGGTGTTGCCGTTCAGGGCAGCAGCGTGATCGTGTCCTCGGTGCCGCTCTTCAGCATTCGCGCGACGATCGTCCCGCGGGCGCCGTCGTAGGCGCCGGTGCCGCCGGTGACGGCGAGCTGCTGCGTGGTCGGCTCGCCGCGCTGGAGCGCAGCGACCGCGATCGTTCCGTCGTTGAGGGCGAACGTGCCGGAGCAGGTGTAGGTCGCGCTGGCGATCCTGCCGGCGCGGGTCGCGATGCACTGCGCCGAGGAGACGCCGAGCCGATGCGTCCTCGACTCATCGAAGATCGGATTGCTGAAGGCGAGGATGTCGCCGATGGAAGCGTGCGGGTCTTTGCGGTTCGTCTTCGGCGCGTTGTCGACGAAGCCGAAGGTGCTCCCCTTGGGGGCCTCGAAGAGCTTGATCGTGCGGGCGCCTGAAACCTGGCCGCTGCCGTTGGCGGCGAGAACGAGCGCGATGGTGACAGCGGCTGCGGTCGCGCCGAGCGCGAGGAAGACCCGCAGGCTGCGGTGGTTGACCTGGTACGGGATGTTCATTTGATCGCTCCTTCGAGTCGGAATGGGCTGCACCGACGCTAGGCGGCCGCCGCCCCTGCGTCGTCCGGGCGCCGGCTGATCAGGGGTAGCCCCAGGGGTTGATCTTTCTGCCGGGCGGGTCAGCCCAGCGCTTGACGAGGATCGCCGCGGCGCTGCTCGCGCTCGCAGCCGAGCTACAGGTCTGGCTCGGTGGCATCACGACCCATCACCGTTTCGTGCTCGCGACGGTCGCGGTGACCACTTCATCTTCGTGATGGCCCCATGCGCGGGGGGCGATTTCAAGGGTCGGTCGTCAAGTCCGACTTGCTCAAAGCGACGCCATTGAGCTTTTGCGGATCTCCTGCGTCGACGCTGGGGCGTAAGTCTGCGCGCAGACGTCGCAGATCGTGTGCGAGAAGGTGTATCGCTGATCGACCGCAGCGAGAGCTGCGCGGGATGGGATGAGCCAGGTTTTGTCGATGCAGACTCGTTCGCACCAAGCGCAGGCGGGAAGGACGCGGGCGTCGTCAAAGGCCGTCCAGATTCGCGAGAAGGTGTCTGAGGTGTCCATGAGCCTGGCTTCGACCCTGTTACCCGCTCCGGACAGCAGGGCTCTTGCCGTCGGTCGTCTCGATCGGTCGTGGGGTCAGCGGGAGGAGCAGGAGGTGGCTTTCGACGACGGCGGCGGCGACGTCGCTGAGTTTGCGGCCGTTGTTTTGGGAGTGGTCGCGCAGCATTTCGAAGGCGCGGTCGGCGGTCGTTGAGTTGCGGGCCATCAGGATGCCTTTGGCCTGTTCGATCAGCGCGCGCCGGCCGAAGGCTCCCTGCAGGCTCTGGTACTCGGCGAAGCGCTGCAGGGTGATGTCGATCGCGCTCTGCAGCTCGTCGGGGGTGCCGTCGATGATGTAGGCGAAGACGCCGCGCTTGGCTGCCTCGTGGACGTAGGCGGGGTCGCCGGAGTGGAGGATCGCGATCACCGGGCAGGCGGCTTCGCGGACGATCTCCGAGATCAGCTCGAGCGCGTGGACGGAGCTTTCACCGAGCCCGACCAGCGCGACATCCGGTTGCTCCCTGGCGGTGACCGCGCCGACTTCCTTGACGTAGATCTCGCGGGCGATCACGTCGTGTCCGAGCCCGATCACGACCTGTGCGAGCAGCTCGAGCCGCTCTCGCTTCTCGTTCGCGATCAGCACAC
>JAICLM010000300.1 GCA_025927435.1 Thermoleophilia bacterium
GGCGGTCATTCCCGGCGTCTCGTACGACGACGGCATGCAGCTCGCGAACCGGATTCACAACTCCGGCCAGGCGGTGGTCTGGTCCGGGCTCCGGGAGCAGGCGGAGCTGTACTGGGAGCAGCTCGGCGAGCGTGGGTTGACGATGGCACCCCTCGAGCAGGGATGAGTCTCGACGTTACAGCGGTGCGGGGCCGGTTCCCGGCCCTCTCCTCCGATGTGGCCCTCCTCGACGCGCCGGGCGGGACGCAGTGCCCGCAGACCGTGATCGATGCGATCGCCGCCTACCTGCGGGAGTCGAACGCCAATCTCGGCGGCGCATTCGCCGCCAGCCGTCGCAGTGACGAGCTCGTGACGCAGGCGCACGACACCGCGGCGCGCTTCCTCGGCTGCCGGCCGGGGGAGACGACGTTTGGCCAGAACATGACGACCCTGAACTTCGCGCTCACACGCGCGCTCGGTCGCACGCTCACGGCCGGCGACGAGATCCTCGTCACGCGTCTCGACCACGACGGCAACATCGCGCCGTGGCTCGAGCTGGCCCACGACCTCGGGCTGCGCGTCGGCTTCATCGAGCTCCGCGACGACACGACGCTCGACCTCGACGACCTCGAACGGAAGCTGACCGGGCGGACCTGCGTCGTCGCCTTTCCACTTGCCTCGAACGCCCTGGGGACGGTGCCGGACGCAGCGCGCGTTGTCGAGCTCGCGCACTCGGCGGGCGCGCTCGCCTGGGCCGACGCCGTCCACTACGCGCCGCACGGGCCGATCGACGTCGTCGCGCTCGGCGTAGACGTCCTCCTCTGCTCGCCGTACAAGTTCTTCGGCCCGCACCTCGGTCTCGCGTACGGTCGGGAGGAGCTGCTGCGGGGGTGGCGGCCGTACAAGGTTCGTCCCGCCGCGGACGAGCCGGTCGGACAGCGCTTCGAGACAGGGACGCTCGCGCACGAGCTGCTCGCGGGGTTCATCGCGGCCGTCGAGTACGTCGAGGAGCTCGGCTGGGAAGCGATCCAGGAGCACGAGCGGGCGCTCGGGCAGCGGTTCCTCGACTGCCTGCCGGACCGCTGCACGCTCTACGGGCCCGGGACGATGAACGGCCGCGTCCCGACCTTCGCCTTCGGCATCGTGGGCGCTTCGGCGCGGCAGGTGGCGGAGCGGCTCGCCGAGCGCGGAATCGCCGTCTGGGATGGCGACTACTACGCCGTCGAGGTGATGGAGCACCTCGGCCTGCAGCCCGACGGCGCGGTGCGGGCGGGCTTCGTCCACTACAACACGTTCGAGGAGGTCGACCGGCTCCTCGCCGCGCTCGCAGACCTCTAGGCGGCGTTGTCGGCCTTTGCGGCCTTCGCGGCCGCGGCCCAGCGCGGGTCGTGGCGCCGGATCCGGTCCGGCTCGCGCCCGCGCCGCTCGGCGAGCTCGACCGTGAGCCGCTGGAACGGGACGATGTCCACGACCGGATGCCGCGTCGGGAGCAGGTCGACGTCGCAGCCGAGCGCCCGCAGCGCAGCGGCCGCCGCCGCTGCCCGCTCGGCCGCGACGCCTTTTCCTTCGAGCACGAAGGCCCGCACCGACTCGTCCACCGCAGCCAGGTAGCCGTGCAGAAGCTGCTCGGTCTCGTACGCCTCGGCCGCGACCCAGGCGCCCTCGCGCA
>JAICLM010000278.1 GCA_025927435.1 Thermoleophilia bacterium
GCCACGACGTTCTCGATCTCGGCGAGCCGCGCGATCGTGGCGGACTCGATGTTGACGACCACGCGACCCGGGATGTTGTAGGCGACAACCGGCAGATGCGTGACGGACGCGATCTCCTCGAAATGGCGGACGATCGCCCGCTGGGGCGGCTTGTTGTAGTACGGCGTCACGACGAGGATCGCGTCGACGCCGAGCGCCGCGGCCTCCTGCGTGAGGGCGGCGGAGTGCCGGGTGTCGTACGTGCCGGTGCCCGCGATCACCTTGGCACGGCCGCCGACTTCGTCCACGGCCACCCGGAAGAGGTCGAGTTTCTCGGCATCGGTCAGCGTGGGCGACTCCCCGGTCGTCCCGCAGACGACGAGCCCGTCCGAGCCGTTCTCGACGAGATGGGTCGCGAGCTCGCGGAACCGTTCGAAGTCGACGGCGCCGTCGGCGCGAAACGGGGTCACCATCGCTGTGATTACGGAGCCGAGCATGTGAGGCAGTCTACGAGAGCGAGCCCTGCAACTCCTGCAGGGCATAGAAGACGCCTTCGGAGAAGGTCGGGTACGGCTGGATCGTGTCGAGGAGCGTCTCGACCTTGACCTCGGCGCGAATCGCCAGCGTGAACTGGCCCAGCCACTCCGCCGCCTGCGGCCCGACGCAGACCGCGCCGACGAGCACGCGCTGCCGCGGATCGGCGAAGACACGGACGAAGCCGTCGCGCTTCGGCCGCTCGTAGGTCGAGAGGCGCGGCAGGGAGCCGAGCGGAACGCGCACGCTCACGAGGCCGTCTCCCTCGGTGCGACCGACGGTCGCGACCTCCGGGTCGGTGAAGATCCCGGCCGGGATGGCGCGGTAGTCGGCCTTGGCGCGGCGGCCGGCCAAGTCCGCGGCGGCCACCCGCGCCTGGTACTTGCCGACGTGGGTGAACTGCGCGACGCCGGTCACGTCCCCGATCGCCCACACGTCGTCGGCGGCGCGCAGCCGCTCGTCGACCTCGATCCCGCGCGGCGACGTCTTGACGTCCAGCTCCTCGAGACCGAGACGCTCGACGTTCGGCCGGCGCCCCGTCGCGATCAGGAGGCGCTCGGTCTCCAGTGCCGAGCCGTCGGACAGCAGCAGCCGGATGCCCGGCTCCGCCCGCTCGATCCCCACGCCGACGCGGACGTCGATTCCCTCCTCGCGGAACAGCTCGGCCAGCAGCTCTCCAGCGTCCGGATGGACGCGCCCCAGCAGGTGATCGCCGCGCTCGACAATCGTCACCTTCGCTCCCATACGGGAGAAGAACTGCGCGAGCTCGGCGCCGACGGGGCCGCCGCCCATCACGACGAGGCTCTGCGGGATCCTGTGCGTCCGCGTCGCCTCGCGGTTCGTCCAGTACTCGACGGAGTCGAGCCCGTCGATCGGAGGGATCGCGGGCCGCGAGCCGGTGGCGAGCACGAGGCGGTCGTACTCGAGCTCCTGCCCGTCCACCTCCACGACACCCGGCCGCGCGACACGTCCCTCCCCGCGCTCGAGCCGGCAGTTCCACTCCTCGAGATAGTGCAGCTGCCCGGCGTCGTCCCAGTCGCTCGTCATCCAGTCGCGCCAGGACCAGACGCCTTCCGGCTCCGGACGCGCGCCGTGCAGCCCCGGTGCCCGCTCGAGCGAGGCGCCGAGCTCGGTCGCCCGCAGCATCGTCTTGGTCGGCATGCACGCGAAGTACGAGCACTCGCCGCCGACGAGCCGGCTCTCGACGAGGGTGATCTGCGCGTCGTCGTCGAACCGACGGAGGGCGCCGACGAAGTGCTCGCCGGTCGACCCTCCGCCGAGGACGACGACCTTCACTACTTGTTGAGCAGCCCGTTCGCGGCGAGGAAGCCGTGAGCGATCTGCTTCGGCGTCGCCTTGTTGACGTAGTACGCCTTGTTCATCGCCTGCATCGCCTTGAGCGTGAGCTTCGCCGACACGGCGTTGGCGGTGCTCGTGAGGAGTGCTCCGTTCGACCCCGAGAGCAGGCTCTTCTTTACTACAGGTGCGACGTTCTGGAAGCCGAAGATGTGCTTGTCGTCGACCAGCGCCGTGTACTTCGGATCGAGCTGGAGCGGATCAGTGGAGAAGCCGTCTCCCCCGTCCGCCCTGCCCTGGTCGAGCAGCGTGTAGACGCTCACGTTCCCGAGCGGGACGAACTTGATGTTCTTCAGGTGGTAGATCTTCTTCATCCCGAGGATGCACGTGATCCGCTGGTCGCACTCCGGTAGTGCGGCGTAGGAGAA
>JAICLM010000138.1 GCA_025927435.1 Thermoleophilia bacterium
CCGTCTCCGTCTCGGCGGCCTCCGGCGCCGGCTCTGTGCCGACCGGGAGGCGCCGTCGCAGCCAGCGGTAGGCAGTGATCCCGCCGACGGCTCCTCCCACCCACGCAGTCAGGCGACGCATCCGGGCGATGCTACAGTGACTGCCGCTTCCTGCCCCGTCATCGCGTCGTTCAGTCCCGAGCGGCGCCGGCAGTCGGGGCCGACATCGAGACCATGGGAAGGGAGGACATCGGGACGTGACGACTTACGAGATCCTGCTGATGCTGGACCCCGAGCAGGCCGAGACCCGCCAGGACGACATCGTCGCCCGCGCGCGCGACCTCGTCGAGAAGAACGGCGGCGCGTGGCACAGCCACGACGCCTGGGGCCGGCGCCGTCTGGCGTATCCGATCGCGCACAAGGAAGAGGGTGTCTATCACCTCGTCGTCTTCGATGCCGAGGCGGACACGCTCGACGAGATTTCCCGCGTGCTCAAGATCGAGGACGCCGTGCTGCGCCACCTGGCGACGCGCCACATCGCCGGCTCGCGCACGAGCGCGCCGCGCGACGACGCCGCCGCGCCGGTCGCGGCGCCGGCCGAAGCGACTGCGTCTGAAGAGACGGCGCCCGAGCCGACGGCGCCCGAAACGGGCGTTTCGGAAGACGACGAGCCGGAGTACGCTGGCGCGGAAGAGGAAGAGCAGCCCGCCGAGGAGGAGGAGTAGGACATGGCAAACATCAACCGCGTCGTTCTCGTAGGCAACCTGACGAAGGATCCCGAGTTGCGGCACACCCCGGGCGGCACGCCGGTCTGCAGCCTGCGGGTGGCCGTGAACAGCCGCCGGCGCGACGAGTCGGGCACCTGGGTCGACAAGCCGAACTACTTCGACGTCTCGGTCTTCGGGAACCAGGCCGAGAGCTGCACGCAGTACCTCTCGAAGGGCCGCCCGGTCGGCATCGACGGCCGGCTCGACTGGCGCGAGTGGGAAGCGACCGACGGCTCCGGCAAGCGGCAGGCCGTGCAGATCATCGCCGAGAGCGTCCAGTTCCTGGGCAGCCGCGGCGACGGCGACTTCGGCGGGGGCGCAGGCAGCGGCAACCAGTTCGTGCCCGCAGGGGCGGCGCAGGAGAGCGCCGACTTCCCGGCCGCGGCCGACGACGACATCCCGTTCTAGGAGAGGCATGGCCAGAGAGAAAAATCAGCAGCAGCAGCGGAGGCGGCCCGGAGGTCCGGCGGGGCAGATCAAGCGCCGGAACTGTTTCTTCTGCAAGGAGCACATCGCGGAGATCGACTACAAGAACGTCACCCAGCTGCGCCGCTACGTCTCCGAGAAGGGCAAGATCCGCAGCCGCCGCATCACCGGCGCCTGCCGCCGGCATCAGGTGCAGGTGGCGACCGCCGTCAAGCGGGCGCGCGAGATGGCGCTGTTGCCGTACGTCGCCGAGGGCTCCGAGGAGCGCGGCGGCGGGCGGCGCGACCGCGGCGACCGGGGTGACCGCGGAGATAGGGGCGATCGCTGATGGAGGTCATCCTCCTCTCGGACGTCGAGCACGTCGGCCTGCGGGGCGACGTGGTCTCGGTCGCGCGCGGCTACGCCCGTAACTACCTCCTGCCCCGGCGGCTCGCCGAGGAGGCGACGCCGGGCCGCGTCGCGGAACTGCAGAAACGCGACACGTTGCGCGCCCGCCACGAGGCGAAGAGCGCCGAGCAGGCGCAGGAGATCGCCGCCGCGCTCTCGGGCACCGTGCTGCGGTTCGAGGTCAAGGCCGGACCGACGGGCTCCCTCTTCGGCTCGGTCACGCCGACCGACATCGCGGACGAGCTCTGGAGCACCAAGAAGATCCGCGTCGACCGGCGCAAGATCGAGACCGATCCGATCAAGCGCATCGGCCGCTACGAGGTGCCGATCGGGCTCTTCGAGGACGTGCGCGTCGAGGTCAGGACCGAGGTGATCCCGGAGGGCGGCGAGCTACCGTCCGACGCGGAGCTCGCAGACCTCGAGGCGGCCGAGCGCGCCGAGCAGGAGGCTGCGGCGCCCGAGCCGGCCGCCGAGCTCGAGGAGATCCTCGCGGAGGTGGACGCCGCCGAGGCCGCGGAGGTCGAGGCAGAGGGGGACGAGCCGGCGGAGACCGACGCGGAGACCGAAGCCCAGGCGGAGCCCGAGTGGCGGGCCGACGCCGACGCCGCCCTAGCCGAGGAGTAGAACAGCCCGCTGGCCAGGCCAGTGTTCCGGAATGACTTGACCGGCGCCTGCCGCGAAGGGGCTGAATCCGCTCGAGGATCCGATCGACCGCTAGTCGCCTGACGCTCGGCCGGGCCTACCCGTTTGAGCGCCGGGTCGCGTCCTGAGACGTGCACAAGCTGTCCACGGCGGTGTGGATTGCGCAGGAAGTTCCCGCTCCGAGCGGCCTGATCTGTGCACAGCGCGCCGTCCGGCGCGCCTGCGACGATGGTCGATTCTCCTGCAAATGGCCGAAAAAGACCTGTTCAAAAGAGACTTACCCCCAGGGGTTACACCCCCTGGAAACCCGACGGCCGGCGTGCTGGAATCGCCACGCATGTCGCTCGCCCCTGTCCCGACGCCGGCCTCCGTTCCCGGCGCCGTCCCGCCCCAGAATCTGGAAGCCGAGGAGTCGGTCCTCGGCGCGATGATGATCTCGCCGGGCGCGATCGCGGCCGTCAGCGAGATCCTCGACGCGGGCGACTTCTACCGCGAGTCGCACGCGAAGATCTACCGCGCGGCGCTCCAGCTCTACGGCAAGAACGAGCCGGTCGACGCGATCACGCTCACGAACGAGCTCGAGCAGCGTGGCGAGCTCGAAGCGATCGGCGGGCGCGTCCGCCTCCACGAGCTCGCCCGCCTCGTGCCCGCCACGGCGAACGCCCGCCACTACGCCGAGATCGTCCGCGAGACGGCGACGCTGCGCGGGCTCATCGTCGCGGGCGGCGAGATCGCGCAGCTCGGCTGGGAGCGCGAGGGCGAGCCGGCGGAGCTCGTCGCACGCGCCGAGCAGCTCGTCTACGAGCTCGGCGAGCGGCGCGCCGAGGGCGAGCTCGTCCTCTTCAAGGATGCGCTCCTCGAGGCGTTCCAGACGATCAGCCGCCTCTACGAGACCGGCGCCGAGGTAACCGGGCTCGCGAGCGGCTTCAAGGACCTCGACAAGCTCACCGGCGGCTTCCAGCCCGCGAACCTCGTGATCATCGCCGCCCGCCCGTCGATGGGAAAGAGCGCGTTCGCGCTCGAGATCGCGAACCACGTCGCCGTCGAGAAGCAGACGCCGTGCGCCTTCTTCAGCCTCGAGATGTCGAAGCAGGAGGTCGCGCAGCGGCTCATCTGCTCGCGCGGCAAGGTGGACGCGGGCCACATCCGCACCGGCAAGCTCACACGGGACGACTGGCCGCGCGTCGCCCAGGCCTGCGGCCAGCTCGAAGCGGCGCCGCTCTACGTCGACGACACGCCCGCGCTCAGCCTGCTCGAGCTCCGCGCCCGCGCCCAGACGCTGAAGCGGCGCGAGCCGAACCTCGGGCTCGTCGTCGTCGATTACCTCCAGCTGATGACGACCGGCCGCAGCGAGGAGAGCCGCCTGCAGGAGGTCTCGGCGATCTCCCGGGGACTGAAGGAGATCGCGAAGGACCTCGACGTACCGGTCGTCGCGCTCTCGCAGCTCAACCGCTCGCCCGAGCAACGGCACGACAAGCGGCCGATGCTCTCCGACCTGCGCGAGTCGGGCTCGATCGAGCAGGACGCCGACCTCGTCATGTTCCTCTACCGCGAGGAGTACTACGACCGCGACGACGCCGACGACTCGAAGAAGGGAGTCGCCGAGGTGATCGTCGCCAAGCACCGCAACGGTCCGGTCGGCAACTTCAACGTCGCCTTCATCAGCCGCTATGCCAAGTTCGCCAGCCTCCAGCAGCAATAGCCCGCTCGGCGCGCGCTGCCTCGGCTGCGGGCGCGAGTTCGCGACCGAGCAGGTCGTCCTGCTCGGCCAGACGTTCCCGGCGGAGCGGTACTGCGAGCTGTGCCGCGCCACCGAGGAGGTCGTCGACGAACAGCGCCGGGCAGACGGGCGCTGGGCACGAGTGCAGGTCCCATCCGCCTACGACGGCTGCACGTTCGAGAACTTCGAGCCCGTGCCGGACACGCGCAACGCGCTGGCCGTCTGCCGCCAGTGGACGAA
This sequence comes from Thermoleophilia bacterium, assembly GCA_025927435.1. Taxonomy (GTDB): domain Bacteria; phylum Actinomycetota; class Thermoleophilia; order Gaiellales; family Gaiellaceae; genus Palsa-739. The sequence goes on from JAICLM010000138.1 coordinate 4,162, forward strand.
GGAGTTCCGCGCCGGCACCGATCTTCGCCAGGGGCTTCTCCTCCGCGGCAATCCGGGCGCCGGCAAGACGCATCTCGCGGTGGCGATCCTGCGCGAGGTGATCTGGAGCGACCGCGAGCCCAGGCCGACCGCGCTCTTCCTCAACGTCCCCGGCTGGCTGAACGCGCTGCGCGAGAGCTACGGCGACGGCGAGCCGCCGCCCAACCCGAGCGGCTACGAGCTCGTCGTGCTCGACGACCTCGGCGCCGAGGACTGGTCGAGCTGGGCGCGCGACCGCATCTACAACCTCGTCAATCAGCGCGAACAGCAGCGCCGTCTCGTGATCGTGACGACGAATCACGAGTGGCGGGAGCTGGCCGGCCGCGTCGGCGGCCCCACGGCGAGCCGGCTCCGCCGCCTCACGCGCGAGGTGCACGTGGACGCCCGCGACGACTTTCGGGAGCGGGCTGCCGCGTAGGGCGGCGGACCGCGACGGCATACTTCTCCGACGTGCCCGGGACCGTAGTAGTCGGAGCGCAGTGGGGCGACGAAGGCAAGGGCAAGATCGTCGACCTGCTCGCCCAGGACTCCGACGTCGTCTGCCGCTACCAGGGCGGCCCGAACGCGGGCCACACGATCGTCGTCGGCGACGAGACGTACAAGATCCGGGCCCTGCCGAGCGGGATCGTCCGCGGGAAGCCGTGCGTCATCGGCAACGGCTGCGTCGTCGACCCGGAGGTGCTGATCGCGGAGCTCGACGAGTTCGCAGGCCGCGGCCACTCCACCGACGAGGTCTACCTCTCGGGCAACGCGCACCTGATCATGCCGTGGCACCTCGCGATCGACCAGGCGAGCGAGCGGCGGCTCGGCAACCTCGCGATCGGCACCACGAGGCGCGGCATCGGCCCCTGCTACGCCGACAAGGCGATGCGTCTCGGGATCCGCGTCCAGGACATCCTCGACCCGAAGATCCTGCGCCAGAAGATCGAGGTCGCGCTCGCCGAGAAGAATCTCTGGCTCGAGCGGGTCTACGAGACCGAGCCGTTCGACCTCGAGAGCGTCGCGGCGCAGTACGAGGGCTACGCGCAACGGCTGCGGCCGTACGTCGCGGACACGTCGCTCTACGTCGACACGGCGCTGCGGGACGGAAAGGACGTCCTGTTCGAGGGCGCACAAGCGACGCTGCTCGACCTCGACCACGGCACCTATCCCTTCGTGACCTCCTCGAACCCGGTCGCGGCGAGCGCGGCCACGGGCGTCGGAATCGGGCCGCAGCGGATCGCGCGTGTCGTCGGCGTCTCGAAGGCGTACGTGACCCGGGTGGGCGAGGGGCCGTTCCCTTCCGAGATCGCCGGCCCGGAGCAGGCGAGGATGCGAGAGCTCGGCGGCGAGTATGGAACGGTGACCGGACGCGAGCGCCGCTGCGGCTGGCTCGACCTCGTCGCCCTGCGCTACGCGGTGCGCGTGAACGGGATCGACCAGCTCGCGCTCACGAAGCTCGACGTCCTCTCCCACTTCGCGGAGCTGCCGGTTTGCGTCCGCTACCGCACCCGCGACGGCCGCCAGACGCGGGACTTCCCGGCGCACCAGAGCGACTTCCACGCGGCGGAGCCCGTCTACGAGGTGCTCGACGGCTGGAACGAGCCGCTCGACGGC
>JAICLM010000018.1 GCA_025927435.1 Thermoleophilia bacterium
CCGGAGCTCGTCCTCGCGGACGTGTCGCGCATCGATCCGGAGGAGGTCGCGGACGCGTATCCGGACATCCCGATCGTAGGCTTCACGAACCACACGGACACTTCCGGGCTCCGTGCCGCGCATGCCGCCGGATTCGACCAGGTGCTCGCAAAGTCGGCCCTCGGAGACCAGCTCGGCACCGTCGTTGCGGAGCTTGCGGGCCCGACTGAGGCCTGACGGTTGACTGCGCAGCCGCTCACGACGGCTATCTACAGTAGGGCGCAGTGACGTACATCATCGCCGAGCCGTGCATCGACATCAAAGACCTCTCCTGCGTGGACGTCTGCCCCGTCGACTGCATTCATCAGGCCGACCGGATTCTCGTCATCGATCCCGAGGAGTGCATCGACTGCGGGGCCTGCGAGCCGGAGTGCCCGGTCGAGGCGATCTTCCCCGAGGACGCACTGCCGGACAAGTGGAACGCGTTCGTGGAGATCAACTACGCGTACGACAAGGGGATGGACGTCGTGAACCAGCTCACGCAGAAGTACGCGGACGAGAACAACGTCCAAAACGAGCCGATCGACTAATCGACGGCGCGCCGGGTAAGAGCGCCTGTCGTGAACCCGAAGACCCTCGACCACGTTGCCTACTGGCTGGCGGATCGCGACGCCGTCGCCGACTTCGCCGTCCGGCATCTCGGGATGCACGTGATCGACCGCACGGACGCGTTCACGCTCGTCGGCGCCGACGCGCGGCGCGGGAAGCTGACGCTCTTCGCCGCCGACGGCCCGCGGGAGCGTGGCGCGCTCGAGCACGTCGCGCTCCGAGTGCGAGATCTCGAGCGGGCGCTGGCCGAGCTGCCGGACGGACTCGAGGTCGATCGGCGGCGCGACGGCGAGGCGTACTTCGAGCTCGGCGAAGGAGTCGCGCTCGGCCTCGTCGAGACGGACACCGATCTCGACTACGACCTCGACCACGTCGCGCTCCGCTCGGCCGATCCGCAGGCGACCGCGTCGGAATACGGATCGTTGGGCTTTCGCGCCGCGGCGCCGGGCCGCTCCAACTGCCCGCGGGTGGAGGTGGGCGGCGCCTGGATCGAGTTCCAGCCTGGAGAGCCGGGCGCGCCGGAGCAACCGCTCCTGAACCATCTCGCCGTCCTCGTCGACTCCGCGGACGAGCACGAGGCTGCGGCCCGGGACCTCGGCGTCGAGATCGACAGCGTCGTCGACGCCGCGAACACGCTCGCCGTCTTCGTCTGGGGCCCGGAGCGCGTGCGGATCGAGTACGTCGAGCACAAGCCGACGTTCTCGCTGACCTGACTTGCTCGTAACGGTTGCCGGAGCGGGGATGGCGGGCCTCGTCGCGGCCGCGCGCCTGCGCGAGCTCGGGCACGAGCCGCGCGTGCTGGAGAAAGGCACGCGCGCGGGCGGCTCGATGCTCCTCTCCTCCTGCGTCGTATGGCGGCACCTGGAGTGGGACCGCTTTCGTGAGGAGTGCCCGGACGGCGACGGGGCGCTGCAACGGCTGATCTGGGAGCGGCTCGACGACGCGCTCGGCTGGCTCGAGTCGCTCGGGGCGGAGCCTGTCCGGCGCGACACCGAGAACCCGCTCACCACCGGACGGCGCTACGACCCCCGCGCGCTGACGAGGCTGCTGGCGGAGGCGGCCGGCGAAGTCGAGCTCGAGACGCCGCTACCGAAGGAGGCCGAGCCGCCGTTGCTGCTCGCGACCGGCGGCTTCCCGGGCCGGCTCGCCCGCGAGCGCGGGCTACTCCTGCGGGCGAACCCGTGGAGTGAGGGCGACGGCCTCGACTTCGCGGTGGCCAGGGGCGCGGGGACCACCGCCGGCATGGACGAGTTCTACGGCCGGGTCATGCCGGCACCCCCGGCGCGGATCCGCGAGGAGGACTTCGTCCCGCTCGCCCAGCTCTACGGCCGCGAAGCGCGCGTCTTCACCGACGACTGGCGCGAGATCACGCCGCAGCGGGTCGCGTGGCACGAGAACGATCTCGCGCAGCTCGTCGGCCCGCGCGCGTGGTACGTCGTAGAGGAGACGAACTACCGGATCGAGGCCGCGCGCGCCGCGGGAGCCACCGTCGCCGGCCGCGAGGAAGGCATCGCCGTCCACGTGGCCGCTGCGGTGACGCACACGATCGGCGGTCTCCACGTGAACACCGACGCCCGAGTGATCGGCACCGACGGAATCTGGGCGGCCGGTGTCGACGCCGGCGGCGTCGCGACCGGCGGCTACGCGAGCGGCCTCGCGCAGGCGCTCGTGCTCGGGCTCGCGGCGGCGGAGTCGATCTAGCCGGCGAGATACGCGCAGACGCGGCGGTCGCCGGGAAGCGGCGAGGGCGCGAGCTTCGTCACGCGCAGCTGCTTGCCCTCGACCTCCACACTGGAGCCGACCGAGGGAGCCTCGCCGTCCTGCTCCACCAGCTCGTAGCCGGAGGGCTTCCAGACGAAGAGAAGATGCTGCTGCGCGCCGGCGCCGTCCACAGCGGCGAAGATTAGTCGTCGCCGGTTGGCTGCCCGCGCAGTTCGAGGCTCATCGTCGTGCCACTGACGTCGTGGTCGAGCGTGAGGTTCGCCCCGAGGGTGCGTGCCCGCTCGCCCAGAACCTCGAGCGCTCGCCGTCGCCGCTCGGTCGGCGCGTCGTCCCTGATCACGAGCTGCAGTGTGCCCGGCACCTCGGCGGTGGCCGCGACCTCGAAGCGAGAGGGAGGACCGCGCCGGATCGCCTCTTCGAGCGCTTCGCGCACGATCTGGTACAGCGCCGCCTGCGTCCGCTCGCCGAGCGAGTCGATCAGGCCCACGTCGAGCGTGACCTCGATCCGGTGCTCGCGGCCGCGGGACTGCGCGAGCGCGTCGACCGCGGCGACGAAGCCGTGGTCGCGCAGCGCCACCGGCTCGAGGTTGAAGGAGAGGTCGCGGAGCTCGCCCACCGTCGTCCTCGTGCGGCTCAGCGCCCGGCCCATGATCTCGCGAGCCTGCTCATGCTCGCCGCGGCTGATCAGGTCGAGCGATGCGTCGAGCATGAGCGCCACCCCGGCGAGCGACTGCACCGGGCCGTCGTGGAGGAAGAGCGCAATGCGCCGGCGCTCGTCCTGTTCCGCGGCGAGCACCTGCTCGGCCGGCTCGCCGACGCCCTCGGCGATCGTCTCGCTCTCCGTGATCGGACTGGGCGTGGTGGGCTTCACTTAGTCGATGATCGCCTCGCGCAGCGCGATCGCGACTGCCTGCGTGCGCGTGTCGGCCTCGAGCTTGGCGAGGATGTGGCGGACGTGGCTCTTCACCGTCTCCTGGCTGATGAAGAGCTGCGTGGCGACGTCGGCGTTCGACATCCCGTCGGCGAGGAGCTGGAGAATCTCGCGCTCCCGCCCGGTGAGCATGTCGTCCTTGTCGCGCCCCGTCAGGAACGCGGGCATGAGCGCGGGGTCGACGTACCCCTCGCCGCTCGCGACCTTCTCGATCGCGCGCAGAAGCGTCTCGTGCGGCGCCTCTTTCAGGACGTAGCCCTTCGCGCCCGACTCCAGGCCCCGGCTGAGCAGGCTGCGCTCGCTGTAGGCGGTGAAGATGAGGACGGAGCTGTCGGGCACCTTCGCCATGAGAGCCTGCGTCGCTTCGAGCCCGTCCATGCCGGGCATGCGGACGTCCATGATCACGACGTTCGGGCGGCGCCGCTCGGCGAGCGCGACCGCGGCCTCGCCGTCGGCCGCCTCGCCGATGACGCGGATGTGCGGCGCCCGGCTGAGCGAGAGGCGAAGCCCCTCCCGCACGACCTCGTGGTCGTCGACGATCAGGCAGGTGATCTCGGAGGCGGCGGCCACGGCCGGGAGATCATAGATCGGCCGTCCGATATCACATAGCTGCGATCTGGAGCTGCTCGGCTTCGGGAGCAGGCTCGAGCCGGATCCGCCGCCGGTCGCGGACGCCGTGGCTGCGGGCGAGCTTGCGCACGCGCTCCCGCACCGGATCGGTCTCGCGGCGCGGCAGATAGGCGCCGCGGCTGTACAGCCGCTCGTACTCCGGGAGCAGCTCGGGCCAGTCGCGCTCCAGCGCGGCGAGAAAGTGCTCGCGCGTCCCCACCCGCAGGTAGAGGAGGTTCGCCCAGATCCCGGTGGCTCCGGCCGCGCGCGCCTCGCGGACGACCTCGGCGAGCAGCTCGGGCCGGTCGCTCAGCCCCGGCAGGATCGGCGCCATCCCCACCCGGGCGTCGATCCCTGCGTCCACGAGGCGCGAGAGCGCGCGGAGCCGCTGACGCGGCGGCGACGTGCCCGGCTCGGTGCGACGCCAGATCTTGTGGTCAAGCGTCGGGACGGAGAACGTGACGGACACGGCCGCGCGGCGCGACGCCTTCGCGAGCACGTCGACGTCGCGCACGATGAGCGGCCCGCGCGTGATGATCGAGAACGGGCTCGCCGCGTCAGCGAACGCCTCGATGCACGCGCGCGTGAGGCGATAGCGGCCCTCCGCCGGCTGGTACGGATCTGTCGCAGCGCCGATCGCGACGGGCTCGTACTGCCACGACGAACGGGCCAGCTCACGCCGGAGCACCTCCGCGACGTTCGTCTTCACGCGGATGCTTGCCCCGTAGCGGTCGTCCCACGGCCTGTCCGCACGCGCCTCGAACGCGCGGACGTAACAGAACGTGCAGCGGTGCGCGCAGCCCATGTACGGGTTGAGCGACCAGGCGAACGGCATGCCGCGCACGCGGTTGAGGGCGCTGCGGCACGGCTCCTCGCGGTACTCGGCTCGCATCCCCGGAGGATAGCGAACGTACGTTCGTGAGGACGGAGGCCGCCGACTGCGTCCCTATACTCCGGCCGGAGAGTTGGACGAGAAACCTCCTAGTACCTGCGCCCTCGAGGTGATGAGGGCGTGACACTCCTCTTCGAGCTGATCGGGGTCGCGCTCCTGATCCTGCTCAACGCGTTCTTCGTGGCTGCGGAGTACGGCCTCGTCACCGCGCGCCGTACACGGATCATCGAGCTCCAGCACCAGGGGAACCGTCGCGCCCGCGACGTCCTGCGGATCACCGGCGACCCCGGCCGCTTCATCGCCGCGATGCAGCTCGGCGTCACTCTGACGTCCCTGGGCATCGGCGCCCTCGGCGAGGCGACGCTGTCGCGCGAGTTCGACAAGTGGATGTCGACGGCGCTCGCCATCCTCATCGCGTACGCGATCCTGAGCTTCTTCCACGTCGTCTTCGGCGAGCTCGTGCCGAAGGGGGCAGCACTTGGCCACGCGGAGGGGACTGCGCTTTCGGTCGCGATTCCCGTGCGCGCGTTCATCGCCGTCTTCCGTCCGGCGATCTGGGCCCTTCAGGCCGCGACGGAGGTGTTCCTCCACTCGTTCGGGCTCGAGCCGCCGGGCGCCGAGCGCGAGGTTCACTCCGAGGCCGAGCTGCGCATGCTCGTCTCCCGCTCCACCCAGCAGGGGCAGATCGAGGAGGGCGAGCGGGAGATGATCGACAAGGTCTTCGTCTTCGGCGACAAGGACGTCGCCGACGTCATGGTCGCGAAGCCCGACGTCGCAGCGGTCTCGGTCGACATGCCGCCCGAGGAGGCCCTCGCCGTCGTGCTCGACTCTCCGTACACGCGGTACCCGGTGTTCCGCGAGTCGCTCGACGACATCGTCGGCGTCCTCCACGTGCGCGACCTCTTCAAGGCGATCCACGACCGCGGGCTGGGCGGCCTCGACCTCGAGTCGTTGCTGCGGACCCCGTACGTCGTTCCCGAGACGAAGGACCTCGCCTCGCTCCTGCAGGAGTTCCGGCACACGAACAGCCACTTCGCAGTCGTCGTCGACGAGTACGGCGCCATGGCCGGCATCGCGACTCTGGAGGATTTGCTCGAGGAGATCGTCGGCGAGATCGAGGACGAGTTCGACGTGCCCGAGGAGCCGGTCGAGCAGATCGGCGAGGACTCGTACCGCGTCGACGGGATGTTCGCGATCGACGAGTTCAACGAGCGGTTCGGCACCGAGCTGCCGGACGAGGACTTCCACACCGTCGCCGGCTTCGTCTTCGGCCAGCTGGGGCGGGCGCCGGAGCCGGGCGACGACGTCTCCTACGACGGGATGCGCTTCGACGTGCTCGAGGTGGAGGGCAACCGGATCGAGCGGATCGCGGTCACGTTCGAGGAGCGCCCGAAGCCCCGCCGCGACCCCGGCGACCCCGACCTTGCCGACGAGGACGAGCTCGAGTAGGCGTACTCCTCAGCGCGAGCCTTGAAAAGCAACCGCGACATTGCTTAGGTCTGCGATGTAAGTGCCGGGTCGGGGTCTCTCTGGGGTTGACATCGCCGAGCGGTTTCGCGGTGGAGCCGAAGTCCGATGCTCCGGGCCCGGTCGGGTCTAATCACGATCAAGGAGGAGCAGATGAAGGGCCGTCTACCGATTGCCGTGACGCTCGCGCTCGCGGCGGTTCTGCTTGTGACGGCGGGGTCTGCAAGCGGCGCCGCCGGTGGAGGCAAGCTGCGTTGCTTCGCCGACGCCCCCGCGACATGCACGCTCAACTCAGCCACGTCCGCCACGATCGACGCCACCGGCGGTGGCGACGCAGGCGTGTACCTGAGCAACGGCAAGAGCCTGAGCGGCGTTCCGCTCGCGAAGGCGGAGTTCTCGTTCACCTACTTCTGTGGGAACACCACCGACATCACCTCGTGCACGGGCGGTGGCATCCCGCGCTGGAGCATCCCGATCTCGACGGACGGGAACAGCAGGACGACCGAGGGCTACGCCTTCATCGACGGCGCGAACTGCCTCGCGAACGGTACGGCGCCCTCCGGTGGAGGGCTGACCGTCTCGACCACGGTCGCGACCTGCCCCGTGTTCTTCGGGTCGACCGAGTACCCGAACTGGGATGCGTTTGCCACGTCGAATCCGAGCTACACGATCTCGGGAGACCTTCCGTTCGTGATCTCGGACGGGTCGACGGCGTCCGTTCAGATCGTCTCGAACGTCATCGAGACGAAGTCCTAGTCGAACCCACGTCAGGGATCTCACGCTGAGGGCCGCCGCGGGCGGCCCTCAGCCACAGACGCGCCGATCGTCAGCCGAGCTCGAGTGGCTCGATCGCGCCGTCCGTGATCGTCCAGGCCGCGAGCTCGTCGCCCGCGACGGAGTAGACGAGGTACGGGCGGCCCTGCCAGAGGCCAACGTTCTCGACGTCGGTGCGCGACGGACGCGGCGGTGCGGAGACGTGCGAGTGGACGACAGCGAGCTCGTAGCCCTCGTCCTCGAGGAACCAGAGCTCGGGATCGACCTCGAGCTCGAAGCGGTACGGGGACTCGGCGCCGTTGCGGCCCGGCTCGTAGCGGTCGGCGATCCGGTCGCGCAGCACGAGCAGGCCGCAGCTCTCGTTCGGCAACTCCCTTCGCGCGTGCTCCGCGAGCGCTTCGCGCACCGGCGGCGGGATTACCACCACAGCTTGCTCTCGTCGATCTCCTCGCCCTGCCAGAAACCGGCGGAGAGGTACTTCCAGCCGCCGTCCGCGAGAACGCACACCACGACGCCTTCCTCGAGCTCGCCCGCGAGCCGCCGCGCGATGTGGAGCACGGCGCCGCTCGAGACGCCGGCGAAGATCCCCTCGCTCTCGAGGAGAGCGTGCACGCCGGCGACCGCGTCCTCGTTCGAGACGAGCAGCTTCCGGTCGAGCTTCGCCACGTCGAGAATCGGCGGGACGTAGCCGTCGTCGAGCGAGCGCAGGCCCATCACCGGGTCGCCGGGCAACGGCTCGGCGGCGGCGACCACGACATCGGGGAAGCTCTCCCGCAGCCGCTCGCCGGCGCCCATCAGCGTCCCGCCGGTGCCGAGCCCGGCGACGAGGACGTCGACGCGGTCGAGCGCGGCGGCGATCTCCGCACCCGTGCCGTCGTAGTGCGCGCGGGGATTCGCCTCGTTCGCGTACTGGAACGGCATGAAATAGCGCGGCTCCCGCTCGGCGAGCTCCAGCGCGAGGCGAACGGCTCCGTTCGAGCCCTGCTCGCCGGGCGACTCGACGATCCTCGCCCCGTACAGGCGCAGGAGGCGGCGCCGCTCCTCGGTCGCGTTCTCCGGAAGCACGCAGGTGAGCGAGTAGCCCTTGAGCCTGGCCACCAGCGCGAGCGAGATGCCGGTGTTGCCGGAGGTCGGCTCGAGCAGCTCGCGGCCGGGCTCGAGCTCTCCCGCCGCCTCGGCGGCCTCGATCATCGCGATTGCCACGCGATCCTTGATCGAGCCGGTCGGGTTCTGTCCCTCGAGCTTCGCGTACAGGCGCACCGACGACTTCGGCGACAGGCGCCGCAGCTCGACGAGCGGCGTGTTGCCGACCAGCTCGAGAAGGGAGCCCGCGGTGCCGGCTCTAGCAGCCACCGGCCATTGCGGGGAGCAGGATCACCGTGCCCCCGTGCTCGACCGGTGTGTCGAGCCCGTCGAGCGTCCGGACGTCCTCGCCCTCGAGGTAGACGTTGACGAACGGCGCGATCTCGTCGTCCTCCACGAGTTGCGTCCGCAGCGAGGGGAAGCGGGCCATGAGGTCGTCGAGCAGCTCGCGCACGGTGCCGCCCTCGGCGGGCACCTCGCGCGCGCCGCCGACGTCGCCGCGCAGCTGTGGTGGGATCCGGACGCGACTCATGCGTGGGCCGGCCTTCCGCTACAGAACTCGACGTAATCCACGTACTCGGTGATCGTGGGGGAGTCGCCGCAGACGGGACAGTTCGGGTCGCGGCGGAGCTTGACCTCGCTGAACTCGGTCGCGAGCGCGTCGAACAGCAGCAGCCGCCCGACGAGCGGCTCGCCGATGCCGAGGCAGAGCTTCAGCGCCTCGCTCGCCTGCAGCGAGCCGACGATGCCCGGCAGGACGCCGAGCACGCCGCCTTCGGCGCAGCTCGGAGCGAGCTCGGGCGGCGGCGGCTGGGGGAACAAGCACCGGTAGCAGGGCCCGTCGAGGCTGGAAGCGCCGTCGGCGAAGCCGCCGGCGCCCGGCCCGTCAAGACCCCGCGCGCCTTCGGCGCGCGGCCGGGGCTTGAAGACCGTCGCCTGCCCCTCGAAGCGGTAGATCGAGCCGTGCACGAGGGGGATGTCGTGCCAGACGGCCGCGTCGTTGATCAGGTACCGCGTCGGGAAGTTGTCCGCGCCGTCGACGACCACGTCCCAACCGTCGGCGAGGATCCGCTCGACGTTCTCGGACGTGAGCCGCTCGATGTAGGGCACGACCTCGATGTCGGGGTTGAGCTCCTCGAGCGTGCGCTTCGCCGACTCCGCCTTCCACTCTCCGAGACGCGCGGTCGAGTGCATCACCTGGCGCTGCAGGTTCGACGCGTCGACGCGGTCGTCGTCGACGATGCCGAGCCGCCCGACGCCGGCCGCCGCGAGGTAGAGCCCCGCCGGCGAACCGAGCCCACCTGCACCCAGCAGCAGCACGCGCGAGTCGAGCAGCTTGAGCTGTCCCTCCTCGCCGACCTCGGGGATCAGGACGTGCCGGCTGTAGCGCTGCCGCTTCTCACCGTCGAGCGTGCGGGGCAGCTCGGTCGGCAGGCCGCTGCGCTTCCAGTCGGTGTAGCCGCCGGCGAGCGAGACGACGTGCTCGTAGCCGAGCTCCTCGAGCGACTTGGCGGCGAACGCCGAGCGGTTGCCCGCGGCGCAGTAGAGGAGAATCGGTTGCGCGCGATCGGGAGCTGCTTGCTCGATGCGCGACTCGAGGTTGCCGCGCGGAATGTGGATCGCGCCCGGAATCCTTCCTTCGGTCCATTCGTCGACCTCGCGCACGTCGACGATCAGCGGACGGTCGGGGTCGTCGAGCACCCCACGCGCCTCACTGACGTCGATCTCGTCGATCTCCGACTTGACTTGCTGCAGCAGTTCCCGATAACTCGGCATCGCTTTCGGAAATGTAGCGACCCCGCTCCTGGCTACGCTCGAAGTCGTGGCGACCGAAGCTCGCCCTCTCGTGGGGCTCCGGAACCGGCGCGTCGTCGTGATCGTCGCGCTGGCCGCGCTGATCGCCGCGGCAGGTGTCGTGGGGGTGACGCTGCTCCAGACTCGCGGTGAGCACACGACGATTCCCGGCGCGGTGACCACGCCGCAGCCCGGCGATCCTCCGCTCCGGCTCGACTTCGGGCTCGACACGAGCGCCGAGGTGCGAGCGCTCACGCAGGCGCAGTCGCTGTACAACGCCAACCACGTCGCGCAGGCGGCGGCGATCTTCGCCCGCTACCACTCGCTCGAGGCGCAGATCGGCTCGGCCTTTGCCTCCTGGGACGAGAACGGGCTCGCGAGGATGCAGAGCCTCGCCGCCGCTCATCCCGCGAGCAGCGTCGCGCTGCTCCACCTCGGCATCGCCGACTTCTGGGCCGGCCAGAACGCTGACGCGGTCTCGGCCTGGGAGAGGGCGGCGAAGGTCGGCGCCGACTCGCCGAGCGGCGTCAGGGCCGAGGATTTCCTGCACCCGACCCTGCGGGGCAACAAACAGATTCCCGGTCTGCCGTTCGTCGTGCTCGACTTCAGCGCACCGCGCAGGATCGCCGAACTCTCGGGGACGAAGCAGCTCGCTGCCCTCGCCCGCGCAGCAGCGAAGCCGGACGCCCGCGCCAAGCTGCTGTACGGCTCCGCGCTGTGGAGCCTCGAGCGGCCGGTCTCGGCGGAGCGCCAGTTCGAGGCGGCCGCGAAGCTCGCGCCGCACGACCCGGTCGCGCGCACCGCCGCGGCCGTGGGCGCGTTCACGAAGGCGAACCCCGTCAAGGCGTTCTCGCGCCTCGGCCCGTTGACAGGTGTCTTCCCGACCGCCGCTGTCGTTCGCTTCCATCTCGGTCTGCTGCTGCTCTGGAGCGGCGAGCGGAAGAAAGCGGTCGAGCAGCTCAAGCTCGCCGCGACCGAGCAGCCGCGTTCGTCCTATGCAGAAGACGCCAAAAGGCTTCTTTCGCGCTTGCCTGGTACTAGGTCTAAGTAAAGAAAATATGAGCCGAACGGCCTATGGCGCCTGCGTGGACCCGCATGGCACATTGCGGCATCGCCAGCGAGGGGGATGGGGAGATGGCCGCAACAGCCACGGAGGTAGGACCGTCCGTCGAGGTATTCGAGACGGAGGAGGCGCGGAATCTGCTGGAGGCGGCACAGGCCGCCGGGCGGGTCAGCGCCGAGGAGATTGCACTGGCACTCGACGAGCTGGAGCTCGAGCCGGCTCAGATAGAGGACGTCTATCGAGCGCTCGAGGAGCTGCAGGTCGAGATCGTCGACCCGCAGGCGGAGGCCGACGCGAAGGAGACGGCACGGATCGACCAGACCGTCCGCGAGGTCTCCACCGACGCGCTCCAGCTCTTCCTGAAGGACATCGGCAAGGTCGAGCTGCTGACCGCCGCCGAGGAGGTCGAGCTCGCGAAGCGGATCGAGCGCGGCGACCACCGCGCGAAGCAGGAGATGGTCGAGGCGAATCTCCGCCTCGTCGTCTCGATCGCGAAGCGCTATCGGAACCAGGGGCTCCCGTTCCTCGATCTGATCCAGGAGGGCACGATCGGCCTGGTACGCGCCGCCGAGAAGTTCGACTGGCGCAAGGGCTACAAGTTCTCGACCTACGCGACCTGGTGGATCCGGCAGGCCGTTGCCCGCGCGCTCGCGGACAAGGGCCGCACGATCCGGATGCCCGTCCACGTCGTCGAGAAGCTGAACAAGATCGTCCGCTCCGAGCGCAAGCTGCGCGGCGAGCTCTGCCGCGAGCCTCTGGCGATCGAGATCGCGAGCGACGTCGACCTACCGCTCGACGAGGTCGAGCAGATCCTGCGCACCTCGCAGGCTCCCGTCTCGCTCGAGAAGCCGGTCGGTGACGAGGAGGAGTCGGAGTTCGGTCACTTCCTCACCGACGAGAACGCCCCGCTGCCCGACGAGGCGGCCGACACCACGCTGCGTCAGGAACTGCTGCGCAACATCCTCGGCACGCTCTCGCACCGGGAGCGGCGGGTGCTCGAGCTCCGCTACGGGCTCGACGGCGAGCAGCCGCGCACACTCGACGAGGTCGGGCGAACGTTCAACGTGACGCGCGAGCGGATCCGCCAGATCGAGAACCAGAGCCTGAAGAAGCTGCGGGCGCTCGCGGTCACCGATTCGCTCAAAGACGTCGCCTAGGCCTCACGGGAGAAACTCCGCGAGCGAGCGCGCAATGCCCGCGGAGTCGAGCCCGTGCGCGGCCCGGTGCTCCGCTCCCGTGCCGTAGCGGCGGAACTCGGCGTTCGGGACGCCTAGCGCCAGCAGCCGGTGCGGCCGATCGCGCAGCGCGACGGCGATCTCAGCCGCCGAGGTGCCGGCCTGGTACGGCTCGACGAGGACGACGTCGGTCCCGGTGCCGAGCGCGTCCCGCACCGCGTCGTGCGGGAACGGACGCACGGTTGCGAGGTACGCGACGCTGAGGTCGCGGTCTGGGGTCGCCTCGAGCACCGGCCTCAGCGTCGGCCCGACCGCGACGACGATCGGCGCGGCGGGGGAGCCGTGGCGGAGCACGGTGAAGCCGCCGCCGTCGACGCGCGCGTGGTTCTCCTCCTCGCTCATGCGGATGTAGACGCGATCGTCGCCGGCGAGGGACCGCCGGAACAGCGACTCGAGCTCGTGGGGGTGGCCGGGCACGTGGATAGTCCAGCCGGGGAGCGCCGCGACGAGGGCGACGTCCTCCGGCGCCTGGTGGGTGCGGCCGCTGCGGGCAGCGTCGTAGGAGGCGCCGGTCGAGACGAGCACCGCGCCGAGGTCGTTGTGGCCGAGGTCGAGCTTGAGGAACTCCCAGGGCCGCTCGACGAGGAACGGCGTGTAGGAGTGCGCAACGGAGCGGTAGCCCTCGAGCGCGAGCCCGGCGGCGACGCCGATCATCAACTGCTCGCGGATGCCGACGTCGAAGTGGCGCGAATGCCCGCCGATCGCGTCGTTCCCGATCTGCGCGGTGACGACCGCGACGCGATCATCCTCGTCGAGCGCCTCCCGGACGAGGTCGTAGAACCGCTCGCGCATGCCGGTCATCTCGCGCCCACCTCCGCGACGATGCAGCGCGGGCGTCTTCCCTCGAGGTCGGGTCGCAGCGCTGCCTCGAGCGCCTCGTGGTCGCGTCCGTCCACCCTCAGCGCGATCCAGCCCTCGAGCATGAAGCGGCGCTCGATCCCCTCGGGCCAGCCGAGCCAGGCGGAGTCGTTGTCGACGACGACCGCGGTCAGCGTTCCGAGGCCGATCCGGCCGGCGTACTGCACCGCCTCCCAGTTCGAGCCCTCGTCGAGCTCGCCGTCGCCGACGAGGCACCACACGCGGCGACCGGTCAGCGCCGAGCCGACCGCAACTCCGAGGCCGTGCCCGAGCGAGCCGCTCGAGAGCTCGACTCCCGGCGCGAGCTTGCGATCGGGGTGGTAGCCCAGCATCGAGTCGAACGAGCCGAAGCCGTCGAGGGTTTCGACCGGGACGATGCCCTTCGCGGCGAGCACCGCATAGAACGCCGCGGGGCCGTGGCCCTTCGAGAGGAGGAAGCGGTCCTCTTCGCCGAGGACGCGGTCGTACAGGACCCACAGCACGTCGAGGGTCGAGAACGAGCTGCGGTCGTGCTTCTCGTCGCCGGTCAGCCGCCTGAGCAGCTCCGGGAGGTCTTCGTAACCGAGTGTCGTCGTCGTGGCCATGCACGCACCGTAGAACCTCAACTAAGGTTCAAGTCAAGTGGTGAGAGAACTGACCATCGGTGAGGTCTCCGAGCGGAGCGGCGTCTCCCAGTCGGCACTTCGCTTCTACGAGCGCCAGGGCCTCATTTCGGCCCGGCGCACCGACGGCAACCAGCGGCGCTACCCGGCGGTCACCCTGCGGCGCGTCGCGCTCGTACAGGCGGGAAAGGCCGCCGGCGTCCCGCTCGAGCGCATTCGCGCCGCACTGGACGAGCTGCCCACCGGCAAGACGCCGACGAAGCGCGACTGGGAGCGGCTCTCGCGCAGCTGGAAGCGCGAGCTCGACGAGCGAATCGCGACGCTCCAGGCGATCCGCGGCCGGCTCACGACGTGCATCGGCTGCGGCTGCCTCTCGCTCCGCACCTGCGCGTTGCTCAACCCCGGGGACGAGGCGGGTTCGCTCGGCGTGGGCGCGCATTATCTCCGTAGAGTCTCTCCTCGTGGATGAGGCCTGGCGCGCCGAGCTGGCGGAGCTGATCGCAATCCCGAGCGTGAGCGCCGACCCGGCCCACCGGGACGACGTGAAGCGCGCGGGGGAGTGGGTCTGCGAGCTCATCCGCCGCATCGGCGGCAGCGCCGAGCTGACGCCTTTCGGCGAGCGGGAGCTCGTGCTCGGCGAGATCCCGGCGTCGGACGGCGACGGGAGTGCGCCGACCGTGCTCGTCTACAACCACTTCGACGTCCAGCCTCCCGCCCCGCTCGAGCTCTGGGAGTCCGACCCGTTCGAGCTCGACGTCCGCGGCGAGTGGGCGTACGGCCGCGGCGTCGCGGACGACAAGGGCCAGCTCTGGCTCGTCCTCAAGGCGGCGCAGCGACTCGTCGAGGCCGGTGCGTTGCCGGTCAACCTCCGCATCGCGTACGACGGCGAGGAGGAGATCGGCGGCCACACGATCGCCGACTGGATCGCGCAGGACGAGCGCGGCGCCGATGCGTGCGTGATCTTCGACGGGGGCATGCTCCGGCGCGACGTGCCGACGATCGAGCTCGCGACCCGCGGCCTCGTCGGTGTCGACGTCAAGGTGCGGACCGGCGAGCGCGATCTGCACTCCGGCATGTACGGCGGCGCGGCGCTCAACGCGATCCACGTGCTCACGCGCTGTCTCGACGCGGTGCTCGCCGGCCCGGACGGACTGCTGCCCGAGCCTCTGCGCGCGGGAATCGCCCCGGCGACGGCGGAGGAGCTCGAGGCGTGGTCGCAGCTGCCGCCCGGTGCCGAGGCGATCTCGGAGGCCGGCGCCCGGCCGCTGGACCCGAAGGCGGGTGACGAGTTCTACGTCCGCACCTGGGCCGAGCCGTCGACGGACGTGAACGGCATCATCGGCGGCAAGCCCGGCGTCCGCAACACGACGCTCAGCGTCGAGGCCTCCGCCGAGTTCTCGATCCGCCTCGCGCCGGGCCAGGACGCCGAGACGGTCGGCGCTGCAGCCGAGCGCCTGGTGCGCGACGCCGCTCCGGAAGGCGCCGAGCTCGACATCGTCGTGAAGGGCTCGAACCCGGGCCTCGTCCGCGCCGACGCGCCTGCAATCCAGCTTGCGGTCGACGCATTCGAGCAGGCGCTCGGGAAGCGGCCGCTGCTCACCCGGGTCGGCGGCTCGATCCCGCTGATGCCCGCACTGACGGAGAAGGGCATCGACACGATCCTCAGTGGCTTCGCGCTGCCCGAGTCGAACGTCCATTCGCCGAACGAGCGCTTCCTCGTCCCGTACTTCGCGGCCGGGATCGACACGGTCGCCGAGCTGTTCACCGCGCTCGGGCGCTTGAACGGCTAGGGACGCTCGGCGTAGCCCACGCGTTCGAACGGCCAGTCGCGCGCGAGCCAGTCGCTGACCGCCCGCCAGAGGGGCGCATCCAGCTCGGCGCGATCCGCTCGCACCCAGGAGTGCACGTCGGCGTCGTGCTCCCCACGCTTGTCGGGATAGATGTACACGCAGCCGATCACGTCTCCCGTCGAAGGATCGAGCACGGTGTACGTGAACCCCTTCCGGTTCTCGAAGTCGTCGGCGTGCCCACGGAGGTCGTTCAGGTTCTCGTCCAGGCCGCGGCCGTCGGGCCAGGAGCTGGTCTCCCAGCCGGGTGTCGCGCGGATGTGCTCCAGGGACGACGACCACGCCTCGTAGTCGGGCTCGTTGTGCTGCGGCCCGAGCGGCTCGAGCCGGAACTGCTCGGTCTCGAGAGCGAGCGGGGCGGCGAACCCGGGCGGGACGAACGGCTCCTCCACGAAGCCGCTAGAGGGCGTGCGGGTGCTGGCGCCCGCAGGGAAGCCAGTCGTGGCCGAACTCGCGCATGGCGTCGATAATCGGCAGGAGGGACTCGCCCTTCGCCGTCAGCGAGTACTCGACCCGCGGCGGCGTCTCGGGATAGCTCTGCCGTTCGAGGATCCCGTCGGCCTCGAGGGCGCGCAGCCGCTCGGCGAGCGTGCGCGGGCTGATGCCCTGGCACGAGCGCTCGAGCTCGGAGAACCGCCGCGGCCCTTCCGAGAGGTCGTGGACGAGCAGCGCCGTCCACTTCGCGCCGATGATCTCGGCCGTCGCCGCGACCGCGCAGGTGCCGGCGACGTGGACAGAGTTCATCGTGCGAACGGCCATCGCTCGGATTGTACGCGGCGTCGCGTCAGGCGTTGAACGGCGCCGGGCAGGCGTCGATCTTCGGGATCGAGAAGCGCGCGATCGTGCCGAAGCCCTCGCACGGCTTGCACGCCTGAGCTACTCCGGCGTCGCAGGCCACCGAGAGGAAGATGAATGCA
>JAICLM010000046.1 GCA_025927435.1 Thermoleophilia bacterium
AGGTCGCGGAGAAGGCCGAGGAACTCGGCCGTCGAGCCGACGACGATGTCCGCGGCCTCCACGAGCAGCGGCGGCACCTCCTCGGAAACGACTGCTACCCGTACGGCTACCTCGAGCTCGTCGAGCGCTGCGAAGGAGTCGATGTCGGTCGTGTCGTCGCCCGCGGCGAGCCCGCGCCGCACCCCCCGCTCGTCGATGAGGTGCCGCACGGCCGTTCCCTTGTGCGAGCCGACCGGCGGGAGCACCTCGAGGATCTTGCGCCCATACCGCGCGACGAGCCCCTCCTCCCGCGCGGTCTCCGCGATCGCGTCGAGCGCCCGAACCGCCTCTCGCTCGTCGTTGCGGACACGGAAGTGGAACGCGACGGCGAGGCCCTTGACCTCGATCTCCTCCGGCGGCCACGGCGCGTCGGCTGCGAATGCCGCGAGCGCCCGTCGCCAGCGGTCGGCCTGCGGCTCGAGCTCGAGCCCGTGCGAGCCGACGCAGACCACGCCGTCCACAGCCACGCGATCGCGCACGTCGTCGCCCGACCGGCCGCTCACGACCGCGACGAGGGCGTACTTCGCGACGAGCCGCTCGAGCTCGGCGCGCGCTTCCGGCGGTGGCGCAGCATCCTCGGGCCGCTCGACGATCGGAGCCAGCACCCCGTCGAAATCGAGGAAGAGCCCGGCTTCGGCCGGGCTCGCCGCCAATTGCGCGAGAAGATCGTCAGACGGGCCGGTCACGCCGGATCTACGCTACTTCCCCGCGTGGGCATAATCCGGTCGTGCCCGACCTCGACGATCTCTGGATTCCCCTCGTAGACGAGCCGATCGGCGGGATCGTCGACCGCATCGTGCGCGACGACCCGGCGCTGGCGGCTCAAGTCGAGACGCCGCACCGGATCCTCGCCTTCAAGACGTTTGCCTACATCCGCACCGGTCTCGTGCTCGGGCAGCTCCTCTTCGAGCACGACATTCCCGACTGGGACGGCTCGGAGAACTGGGTCGACGCGCTGCTCCGCGACCCTGCCCACCGTGCCGCGATCGAGCGCGAGGTACGGACGGTCGCGGAGGAGATCGCCTCCGACCCGCAGTACGCCGACGACGAGCCCATCGCACCGGACGAGGGCGCGCGCGACCGCTTCCGCGCCTTCGCGCGGGAGCACCTCGGCCGTAGCGGTTAGCCGCTGCCGGGCTACGAGCTCTTGCTGCCGTTCCCCTGGTAGACGAACCCGTTCTGGCTGCCGAACAGCTTGCGCGCGAGCATCCGCCGCACGGCCGGGCCGGTGATCGGGTTGAGCAGGATCCCGAGCGCGATGCCGACGAACAGGAGCAGGCCGTTCCAGGCGGCGCGGCCGGGCTCCGGGCCGCCCCGCTTCACGTTCTTGACGCGGCCGGCGGCGTTGCGGAGCTCGTCGATCACGCTGCGGATCTCGTCCTGGAGATCCTTGTCCGCGGCGAGCCGCGTTGCGGCGTCCGACATCCGGCGGCGGGAGGCGAGCTCGTCGTAGACGGCTCGGGCAGAGGTGTACGCGTTGCGCACGTTGTCGCGCAGCTCCTTGTCGCGCATCGCGCGCTCGACGTAGGGGCGGGCGCTCGCGGCTGCGTCGGCGACCTTTTCCTTCGTGTTGGTCATCTGGGACCGATCCTTTCTGTCGGGGGTGAGGGTGTTCCTATCCTTTCGAAGTCGCCGGCTGCCTGCGACCCGTTCGTGGCCGCGCGGTGCGGGCTGAATGCGGCGCCGAAAACCTCGTCGATGGAGTCAACGAGGACGAAGCGCAGAGCGTCACGTGTCTCGGGCGGCAGCTCTTCGAGGTCGTGCTCGTTGTCGCGCGGCAGGATCACGCGGCCGAGGCCCGCGCGCTGCGCGGCGAGCACCTTGTCGCGCACGCCGCCGATGGCCAGCACCTGCCCGGTGAGCGTGATCTCGCCGGTCATCGCGACGTCGTCGGCGACCGGCGTCCCGCGCACGAGGGAGGCGATCGCCGTCGCCATCGCGATCCCGGCCGACGGGCCGTCCTTCGGGACGGCACCCGCCGGCACGTGCAGGTGGACGTCGTGGCGCGAGAACCAGTGCTCGTCGAGCTCGAGATCGTCGGTATGGGAGCGGACCCACGACAGAGCCGCCTGCGCCGACTCCTGCATCACCTCGCCGAGCTGGCCCGTGACCGTGAGCTTGCCCCGGCCGGCGTACGCCTGCGCCTCGATGTAGAGGACGTCGCCGCCGACCGGCGTGTACGCGAGCCCGGTCGCGACGCCCGGATCCGCGGTGCGCCGCCGCGTCTCGGCCGAGAACCGGCGCGGCCCGAGCCACTCCCGCGCGAGCTCCTCGGTCACGCCGATCGGCTCTTCGCTGCCGCGCGCGACCTGCACGGCGGCTTTCCGGCAGAGGTCGCCGATCCGCCGTTCGAGCCCGCGCACGCCGGCCTCGCGCGTGTACTCGCGGGCGAGCAGGCGCAGCACCGGCTCCCCGATTTCGATCCGGTCCCGCTCCAGCCCGTGCTCGGAGATCTGCCGCGGCACGAGGTAGCGCTCTGCGATCCCGAGCTTCTCCTCCTCGGTGTAGCCGGAGAGCTGGATCACGTCCATCCGGTCGAGCAGCGCCGACGGGATCGTGTCCACGGTGTTGGCCGTGCAGATGAAGAGCGTCTTCGAGAGGTCGAAGGGGAGGTCGAGGTAATGGTCGCGGAAGGTGCAGTTCTGCGCCGGATCGAGCACCTCGAGCATCGCGCTCGCCGGGTCGCCACGCACGTCGGCGCCCATCTTGTCGATCTCGTCGATCAGCACCACGGGATTCATCGACTCGGCGTCGCGCAGCGCGCGGATGATCGAGCCCGGCATCGCGCCGATGTACGTGCGGCGGTGGCCGCGGATCTCGGCCTCGTCGCGCACGCCGCCCACGGAGAGCCGCGCGAACTTCCGCCCCAGCGTGTGCGCGATCGACTGGCCGAGCGACGTCTTGCCGACGCCCGGGGGTCCGACGAAGCACAGGATCTGGCCCGCCGGATCCTGCTTCAGCTTCGAGACCGCGAGGTGCTCGACGATCCGCTCCTTCACCTTCTCGAGGTCGTAGTGGTCCTCGTCGAGGATCTGGCGCGCACGGTCGAGGTCGAGGTCGTCGGGCGTCGTCACGCCCCACGGCAGCGTCGCGAGCCAGTCGAGGTACGTGCGGATCACGCCGTACTCGGCCGCCGCCGAGGGCAGACGCTCGAGCCGCGCGAGCTCGCGGTCGGCGGCCTTGCGCACATCCTCGGACAGCTCGAGCGCATCGAGGCGCTCGCGCAGCTCGTTCGCGTCGGCCTGCTCCGGATCGCCCTCGCCGAGCTCCTCCTGGATCGCCTTCATCTGCTGGCGCAGGAAGAACTCGCGCTGCCCCTTCTCGAGCTCCGACTGAACCTGCGACTGGATCTTGGTGCCGAGCTCGAAGACCTCGAGCTCGCGGTTGAGGATCTTCGAGATCTCGCGCAGCCGCTCCTCGGAGTCGGCGAGCTCGAGGATCAGCTGCTTCTCCTCCGTCTTGAGGCGGAGCGTCGAGGCGACGAGGTTGGAGAGGCCGCTCGCGTCCTCGATGTTCGCGGCGGCGATCTGCAGCTCCTCGGGGAGGTACGGCGCGAGGCCGATGATCCGACCGAAGAGGCCTTGCGCATTGCGCAGCAGCGCCTCGAGCTCGCGGCTCTGCTCCGCCTCGTCGGGCACGGACTCGAACCGCGCGACTAGGTACGGGTCGTCGGTCACCGGCTCCTCGAGCCGGATGCGGCGCAGGCCCTGCACGAGAATCCGCAGCGTCCCGTCGGGAACGCGGATCATCTTGTGCACGACCGCCGCCGTCCCGATGTCGTAGAGGTCGCCCCAGCCGGGGGCCTCGACCTCGGCGTCGCGCACCGTGACGAGCGCGAGCAGGCGCTCGCCGCCGACAACGTCGTCGACGAGTGCGATCGACCGCTCCTGGCCGATTGCGAGCGGCGTCATGGAGTCGGGAAAGACGACCGTCTCCTTGAGCGGCAGCACCGGCAGCTCGGCTGGGATCTCGTCGACCTGCGCCGGAGGGGTCTCGGTGAACTCCAGCTCGCTCATCGCGGTAGAGGCACCTCGAGCCGCAGCATCCCCGCCTCGTAGGTCGCGGTCGCCTCGTCGGCGTCGACGTCCTCCGCGAGCTCGATCTCCCGCTCGAACGGGCCGTACTCGATCTCGACCTGGTGATAGCGCGCCGCGGGCGAATGCGGGCGCTCGCGAACACCCGAGACGACGAGCGTCGTGCCGACCGCGATGATCCGCACGTCGGCGGGGTCGACGCCCGGCAGCTCGAGGACGAGGTGGAGCGCCGGCGGATCGTCGGTTCGATAGCAGTCGCACTGCGGCTGGAAGCCTCGCCGCGGTGCTGAAAAGCGCGCGACCTCCCAGAGCTCTCGGCGCCCGGTCATGGCACGGAAGTACCCTCTGCGGCGTGGTGGCAAGCATCGCCAGGGTTCTCGGCGTGGTCGCGGCGGCGGTCGCGGGGCTGCTCCACCTGTGGTACCGCGGGGTGCTCGCCGCCCCCGAGGTGAAGCGGCGGAAGGCCGCTAGGAGAGCAGTGCGGCGCGCCTGAGCAGGGACTCGGCGAGCTTGCGCGAGGCCTCGTCGACGAGCTCGCTCTCGAAGCGAGCTGCCCCCGCCGCCGCGTCGAGGAGCCGCCGCGCCCGTTCCAGGTCGGCGGTAGACGGGGTGAAGATGCGGTTGACCGGCTCGATCTGGCTCGGGTGGATCACCCATTTGCCGTCGTAGCCGTGGTCCAGGGCGCGCCGCGCGGAGAGCACGAGCCCGAGGTCGTCGCCGAGGCGCGCGTGTGGCCCGTCGAGCGCCTGTAGGCCCGAGGCGCGGGCGGCCGCGAGCACGCGCGCGAGCGCGTAGTCGGTGGCGCCGGCGCCGATCGTGAGGACGGGCACACCGAGCGAGGCCGCGAGGTCGGCCGGCCCGAAGACGAGCGCCTCGAGGCCGTGTCCCGCGCCGGCGACCCGCTCGGCCTCGGCGAGCCCGCGTGCAGTTTCGATCTGGGCCTCGAGGCCGATCCCGTCCGGGAGCAGCTCGGCCGCGGCGGCGACGTCCTCCGGGGACTCGACCTTCGGGAGTACGACGACGTCGGGACGCGCCTCCGCCGCTGCGCGAAGGTCGCCCTCCCACCACGGCGTGTGGCGCCCGTTGACGCGGAGCGCGGTCGTCCGCGCAAGCGGCCCGCGCCCGAGCGCGGCGACCGCCAACCGACGGGCCTCCGCCTTGTCCTCCGCAGCGACCGCGTCCTCGAGGTCGACGATCACCTCGTCGGCCGGGAGCGACGGCGCCTTGGCAAGCATCCGCTCGCTCGAGGCAGGAACCGTCAGGCAGGAGCGGCGCGCGCGGGCAGGCACGTGCGAACGCTAACGCCGTCGCACGAAAGAGGCGTACCGGCGGCCCTCGAAGGTCGTCTCTCCGCGCGGCGTGAACTCCAGCTTCTCCAGGACGTGCAACGCTGCCGCGTTGTCCGGCCCGGTCATGGCCGTGAGGCGCTCGCAGCCGGCCGCGAACGCGGCGCCCACGATTGCCTCCGACGCTTCAGTCGCGAAACCGCGCCGCTGTGCGTGGGACGCGACGACGCAGCCGAGATCGAGCTCCCGGCGCCCGTCGATCTGCTCCCACTGCAGGCCGGCGAGCGCGACCGCGCGCCCGCTCGATCGCTCGACCGCCGCCCAGAGGCTCATCCCGCCGTCACGCTCGAAGCGGTCGATCTTCTCCCGGATCCACTCCTCGGGCTCGCCGAGGTCAGTCGCGTCGGCGAGCTCTAGCGGCCGGATGACGAGCCGCTCGGTCTCGAGCGGTAGCTCGATCCTCAGGTCTTCTGCCATACCGACACGTGCTTCCGGCTCTCGGCCGTAAACGGCGAGCGGTCCCAATCCGCCCAGCGCTCGCGTAGCCCCATCCCCGCCAGCCGCGCCATCAGGTCGAGCTCGGCAGGAGAGACGGAACGGAACGGCACCGAGAGACGCCGCCACTCCCCGTCGACGAGCGAGAAGTGGTGGGAAACGAGCCGCTGCGTGTCGAAGTCGAGCTCGTCGACGCCGACGTGCGTGTTGCTCAGGTCGAAGACCTCGAGCCGTTGCGTGTTCGGGGTCCCGACCTCGACCACGAAGCACCCGCCGGACTCGAGGTGCGCCGCCGCGGTTGCGAACACGTCGACCTGGCCGTCCTGGGTCGTCACGTTGTTGATCGAGTTGAAGACGAGGTAGACGAGCGAGAACGTGCCCGCGACGCGCGTCGTGGTCATGTCCCCGATCGCGACCGGGATCGAGTCCGTCTTGCGTCGCAGCTGCGCCGCCATGTCGGGCGAAAGCTCGATGCCCGCCAGGCGTACGCCCCGCTCGGCGAGCGGCACGGCGACGCGGCCGGTGCCGATCGCGAGCTCGAGCGCTCCGCCCGCCGCGAGCGGGAGAAGGAAGTCGACGACCGGCTCGACAGGCATGCCGGCCGTCGACTCGTCGTATCGTTCCGCGATCTCGCCGGCGAACCAGTCCTTCATCCCGACCGCTTCAGCTTCCCGTGCTTCTTCGCATGCCGCTCGCCGACACGGAACACCGCGAGCCCGATCGGCGTGGCGAGGACGGCGATGATCAGCAGCGGCCAGACGTCGGCCCAGACCATGCCGGTGCCGTGGATGATCGAGTTGCGGCAGCCGCGCAGCGCGTACGTGGCCGGCGAGATCTTCGAGATCCACTGCATCCACTCCGGCATGACGCTGACCGAGTAGTAGACGCCGGAGACCACGAGCATCACGCCCTGGCAGACGAACCCGAGCTGCGCGCCCTTCTCGGGCGAGATCAGCGGGAGGACCGAGGTCATGATTCCGACGCCGATGAACGAGAGGGACGCGAGCGCGAGCAGGCCGAGTGCCGCCCCGTAGTTCGCCTGCGGGGCATGGATACCGATGAACGCGGCGACGACGAAGAAGAGGATCGTCGCCCGGATCAGCCCGTACAGCACCGCGAACGCGCCCTGCCCGAACAGGTGAACGAAACGCGACAGCGGCGCCATGAACGTGTACTCGATCGTCCCCTCCCAGCGCTCCCAGGCGACGGTCTCGGTCATGAACTCGAAGATGATCCCGAGGAAGGCCCAGATCGTCGCCCCGACGAGGAACGCCGTCGCCAGCGTGTTCTGCTGCTCCGGCGAGACGGGTGCCGCGCGCGAGATGAAGACGATCGTGAGCGTGTTCGCGATCGTCCAGATCATGAACGCGATGTCCCAGAGGAAGTACCGCTTCGTGAGGTACACGTTCCGCTCGACGATCCCGAACAGGCCGACGAGCTGGTTCCGCATCTCGACTGCGTAGGCACTCATGCGAACACCTCTCTGTACTCGTCGTCATCGTCGGAGCCTTCGTTCTCGAACGCGCGTCCGGTGGCGGCGAAGAACGCCTGCTCGAGCGTCTCGACGCCGAAGCGGCGCTTCACGTCGGGGACCGGCTCGAGGAAGAGCAGCCGGCCGCGGTCGAGGATCCCGACCCGGTCGGCGAGCGTCTCGGCCTCGGCCATGTCGTGCGTGCAGAGCAGGATCGTCGCGTCGTGCTCGGCCCGCACCTCACGGATGAAGTCCTGCACCTCGAGCTTCGAGCGCGGGTCGAGCCCGGTCGTCGGCTCGTCGAGCAGGAGCAGAACGGGAGAGGTCAAGAGCGCCCGCGCAAGAGCGACCTTCTGCTGCATTCCGCGCGACAGGTTCTCCATCGCCTCGCCGCGCCGCTCGGGTGGGAAGCCGACCCTGCCCAGGATCTCGGGGACGCCGGCGTTCGTCTGCCGCGGAGTCATCCCGTAGAAGCGCGCCGCGTACGAAAGGTTCTCGGACGCGGACATCTTCTTGAAGAAGCTCGCCTCGACCGAGACGCGGTTGACGAGCCGGCGGATCGTCGACGCCTCGCGATCCACGTCGTGGCCGAAGATCCGCGCGGTGCCGCCGTCGCTGATCAGCAGCGTCGAGAGCAGGCGGACGAGCGTCGACTTCCCCGAGCCGTTCTGGCCGAGGATCGCGACGCACTCGCCACGGTCGATCGTGAAGGTGACGTCGTCGAGCGCCGGCCACGGACGCTTGCGGGCGAAGCGGCCCGCTTTGCGGTCGCGCCGGCGGAACGTCTTCCGCAGGTCGCGCACCTCGACGGCGGGCGCCTCGCGGTCTAGACGTGAAACCAATTCGATTGTGGATGGTGCAAGAGTGGACATGCTGCTCCTTCGCAAGAGTGGAACGGAGGACGGAGGCCGCCTGTGAGGCGGCGCGCGGACCTAAAGGGCGCGCGGGCCGGCGAGCCGCACAGTGGCGCCTCCCCGGTTCCGGTCCATCACGTTCGCGAGCAACATGGCTGACGCAGGGTAGGTGCTCCGCCGGGATGCGTCAAATGTCCGGCCTGAGCGGGAGCTTTGCCGAACGCCGACCGCCGACGGTGCTAGGTTCGGAGGTAGGCGGTGCGCCGGAGCCGGCGTCCGTCGAGGCGAAGGAGCCTCGTGACCCGAGCGGTCGCGAGGCTTTTTTGTTGGTCCGGCGAGGAGGAGCGGGTGGTCAAGGTCGAGGCGGTCGTCGTGAGGGAGCGGGTCGAGACGGTGATCGACGCCGTCGAGGAGGAGACCGGCCACGTCGGCGTGACCGTTCTCGAGGCGATCGGGCACGGGCGCGAGCGCGGCGTGACACACGAGTACCGCGGCCGCACGTTCGAGTCCCGCTTCCTGCCGAAGGCGCATCTCACGTTCGTCGTGGACGACGCACTCGCAGAACGGGTCGTCGCCGCGATCGCCGACGCCGCCCGCACCGGCCACTCGTCCGGGGACGGCCTCTGCTGGGCGTCGCCCGTCGCGAGCGTCGTTCACCACCGCACGGGGGAGCGTCTCGGATGACTCATCACCAGCTGCTGATCGCCGCGAACACGATCTGGGTCGTCGTCGCGGCCGTGCTCGTCATGTTCATGCAGGCCGGCTTCGCGTTCCTCGAGGCGGGGCTGACACGGATGAAGAACGCGGCGCACATCGCCGGCAAGAACGTGCTCGTCTTCGGCGTGGCCTCGCTCGTCTACTGGCTCGTCGGGTTCGGGATCGCGTTCGGGAACGGGAACGGCCTCGTCGGGACGCACGGATTCGCGCCGTCGGCCGACGCGTTCCTCGCCGTCGGGAAGGCACCCTTCACGGCGTTCGCCTCGATCCCGGGCGCGGCCGGGTGGCTGTTCGAGGTCGTCTTCGCCGGGGTGTCGCTCGCGATCGTCTGGGGCGCGATGGCCGAGCGAGCGAAGCTCTGGGTCTATTTCGCCTTCGGCGCGATCTTCACCGTCGTCTACTCGCTCGTCTCGCACTGGGTCTGGGCGCCGGGCGGGTGGCTGCAGCGCTTCGGCATGCAGGACTTCGCCGGTTCGACGGTCGTCCACTACCAGGGCGCGCTCGCAGCGCTCGCCGGCGCGATCCTGCTCGGTCCGCGCATCGGGAAGTTCGGGCACGACGGCCGCGCGAACGCGATCCCCGGCCACAACATGCCGTATGCCGTGCTGGGGACGCTGATCCTCTGGTTCGGGTGGTTCGGCTTCAATCCCGGCTCGACCCTCGGCGTCGCGACGGGCGGGCACGTCGGCTTCTTCGGCTACGTCGCGCTGACCACGAACCTCGCCGCGGCGGCCGGCGGCGTGGGCGGCATCTGCGTCGCGTGGCTCGTGCTGCGCAAGCCCGACGTCTCGATGATGCTGAACGGCGTCCTCGCGGCGCTCGTGGCGGTGACCGCCGCGTGCGGGTTCGTGGCGCCATGGGCCGCGGTCCTCATCGGCTTCGTCGCGGCCTCGATCGCGGTCATGGCGGTGCCCCTCGTGGAGCGGCTCGGCATCGACGATCCGATCGGCGCGGTGGCGGTGCACGGTCTCGCAGGCGTCTGGGGGACGCTCGCGACCGGGCTCCTCGCCGTGCCCGCGCTGGCCGCGACCGTCGGCGTGGGCCACGGCGGCCTCCTCTACACCGGCTCGCCGTACCAGCTAGGCGTACAGGTGCTCGGCCTCGCCGCGGTCGGCGCCTTCACCTTCACGGCCTCCTACGGCTCGCTGTGGGCTTTGAACCGGTTGTGGGGGATCCGCGTCGAGCAGCACGTCGAGACCGCGGGCCTCGACGTCGCGGAGCACGGCATGTGGGGCTATCCGGAGTTCTACATCCCGGTCCCCGGCGGCTACGGGACGGAGTCGCACGGGCACCTCGGGCTCGCGCACGCTCCCGCGCCGGTGTCGCTGCCGGAGCCACGGCTCGCACCGGCCGCTGACGCCGCCGGCTAGGGTCGCCGCATGCCGTCGCCGGCGACGTATGCCGTCTTTCTCGCCACGGCGATCGTGCTGCTGCTCGTGCCCGGCCCGGCCGTCCTCTACGTCGTGACGCGCAGCATCGAGATGGGCCGGAGCGGCGGCCTCGCCTCCGTCGCAGGGATCACGACGGGCACGGTGGCGTACGTGGCGCTCGCCAGCGTCGGCCTCTCGTCGCTCATCCCCGCCTCGACCGTCGCCTTCGACGTCGTCAAGTACGTCGGCGCTGCGTACCTCTTCCTGCTCGGGGTGAGGCGCCTGCTCGGGCGGGGGCTCCAGGAGCCCGGAGAGGAGGCCGTGCCCCGGACGCGACGGCGCGCCTACATGCAGGGCGTGTTCGTCAACCTGACCAATCCGAAGACGATCGTCTTCATCTTCGCGTTCCTTCCCCAGTTCGTTGACCCGGACGCGGCGCACGCCTGGGCGCAGGTGCTCGCGCTCGGGCTCAGCTTCGCCCTGCTCGGGTTCCTCGGCGACAGCATGTGGGCAGTCGCCGCCGGGACGGTTGCCGATCGCCTGCGCGGCTCGAGGGGGATCGCGTGTGTGCAGCGCTGGATCGGCGGCAGCGTCCTCCTCGGCCTCGGGATCCTCGCCGCGGTGTGGACGCCGAGCCGGTCCCGGTGAACCTCCGCGAGCTGCGGCCCGACGACTGGCCGACGGTGCGCGAGATCTACGAGGAGGGCATCCGTGGCGGAGACGCGACCTTCGAGACCGAGGCTCCCTCATGGGAGCGCTGGGACGCGGCGCATCCCGAGCTGCGCCTCGTTGCCGAGCGCCACGGATCGGTCGTCGGCTGGGCTGCGCTCTCGCCGGCGTCCGCGCGTCACTGTTACCGCGGCGTCGGCGAGGTGAGCGTCTACGTCGCGGAGGCGGCGCGCGGCGACGGTCTCGGTCGTTCGCTCCTCGCCGGGCTCGTCCAGCGCTCCGAGCAGGCGGGCTACTGGACGCTGACCGCGGGCGTGTTCCCCGAGAACGAGGCATCGATCCGGCTGCACAAGGCGTGCGGCTTCCGCGAGGTCGGCGTCCGCGAGCGAGTTGGCGAGGCGGGCGGCGTGTGGCGCGACGTCGTCCTCCTCGAGCGCCGCTCTACGCTGGTAGGCACGTGAGGTACCAGTTCGTCGACTGCCGGTGGGAGCTCGGGAACCCTGCGCGCGGGCGCGAGCTCTATCTCGGCGGCCACATCCCCGGCGCCTCCTTTCTCGACGTCGACGACGACCTGTCGGACCTCTCCGTGCCGGACGCCGGTCGCCATCCGCTGCCGTCGGCAGACGAGTTCGCCTCCGCGGCCGGCCGGGCCGGGATCGGCGACGGCATCTACGTCGTGGCGTACGGGAACGGCGGCGGGCCGGAGCGGCTCTGGTGGCTGCTGCGCCACTTCGGCCACGACGAGTGCGCGGTCCTGCTCGGGGGGATCGA
>JAICLM010000285.1 GCA_025927435.1 Thermoleophilia bacterium
CTGCAGGAGCTCGGCGAGCAGGACGACGCGCCGACCGCGAGGCTGCTGGCTCTACGCGGCTACGGGGCTCTCAGCGCGTGGGACGACTTCCCGCGCGCCCGCGCAGACGCCGATCGCGCCCTCGCGCTCGCTCGTGCCGGCGACGATCCCGACGCCGAGCTCGAGGCGCTCCAGCTCCTGACCGGCTGCATCGAAGGAGACGAACTGGCGGGGCAGCACTGGGCGGAGCTCGAATCGCGCGCGCGCGAGCGAGGCCGCTGGGAGCTCGCGACGGGGGCGATGCGGTCCCACGCCCTGATCTCCGTCCACCGCGAACCCGACCGGACGCTCGCCGAGCTCGACGCAGCCGCCGAGCTCGCCGAGGCACGCGGCCTCGTCGAGGACGCGGCCTGGAACGACTATGCGCGCACGGAGGCGCATCTCGTGGCAGGCACGTGGGACGAGGCGCTCGACGTCGGGCTGCGGGCGGTCGAGGCGGCCGAGGAGCGGAACCTCTTCCGGGTGGCCGTGCGCAGTTGGTTCACGTTGCGGCCGATCGCGCAGGCACGGGGTCGCACCGATCTGATCGAGCGAGCGTTTCCGCTCTTCGAGGCGACCCGCGGCAGGAGCGACTCGCCGTATGCGCGGGTCATCTCCACGGCAATGGATCTCGCGTTCGCGGAGGCCGGCCTCCTGCCCCGGTTCGTGCCGGAGCTCGAGCCGCGTCTCCCGTCCTTCGACCTCGCCTACGACGACCCGAGCTGGCTTGCGGCGGTCGAGGCCGTCGTCGGCTCTTGGCTCGACACCGGCGCGCTCGCCGAGGTGCGAACGGCCCTCGATCGGTTCCGAGCAGCCGCCGAGAGCAGGAACATGGCCCGGCTTGCCTTCGCTTCCCAGGCGCTCCTCCGTGCGCGGCTCCTCCTCGCCGAGGGCGATCCCGCCGGGGCCGCGGTCGAAGCGGAGTCGGCGCTCGAGACAGGGTCGCCGTGGTGGCGGGCCCGCGCGTTGCGCGCGCTCGAGGCTGCCGGCGCTGCTGCGGACGAGGCGCTCGAGGAGGCGGCAGAGCTCGAGCGGTCGCTCGGGATCTAGACTCCGCGCCGTGGCCTGGGACGTGCTGAGCGACGAGCAGCGGGAGCTGCGCGACCTCGTCCGGCAGCTCGCGCGCGAGCGAATCGCGCCGCGGGCGGCCGAGATCGACGCCTCCCACGAGTTCCCGTGGGACGTGGTGGAGCTGTTCCGCGAGAACGACATCTTCGGCCTCTTCTTCGCCGAGGAGCACGGCGGGCTCGGCACCGGCACGCTCCTCTCGCTGATCGCGATCGAGGAGGTGGGCAAGGTCTGCGCGACCTCGGCGCTGATCCTCGCCGTGCAGGAGCTCGGTTCGCTCGGCCTCAAGCTCGCCGGCAGCGACGAACAGAAGGAGCGCTACCTCCCGAGGTTCGCGTCGGGGGAGTGGCTGCCGGCATACGCGCTCACCGAGTCCGGCTCGGGCTCCGACTCGGCCGCGATGCGCACGACGGCCCGCCGCGAGGGCGACGAGTACGTCCTCGACGGCTCGAAGCGCTTCATCACGAACTCCGGCGTCGCGAACCTCTACACCGTCTTCGCGAAGACCGACCCGGACGCAGGGCACAGCGGGATCTCCGCCTTCGTCGTGGAGGCCGATGCGCCCGGCTTCGCGGTCGCGCGGCTCGAGCCGAAGATGGGCATCTCCGGCTCCACGACCGGCGAGCTCACCTTCGACGGCTGCCGCATCCCGGCCGCGAACCTGCTCGGGGAGGAAGGCGAGGGCTTCCGGATCGCCATGCGCATCCTCGACCGCTCCCGCCCCGGGGTCGCGGCGCAGGCGCTCGGCATCGCGCAGGGCGCGACCGACTACGCGCTCGAGTACGCGAAGACGCGCGAGACGATGGGAAAGCCGATCGGCCAGCACCAGCTCATCCAGGCGAAGCTCGCCGACATGGAGACGGAGTGCGA
>JAICLM010000249.1 GCA_025927435.1 Thermoleophilia bacterium
CCGCAGCGTGCCGCGCCGGCGAACCGACAGCGCACGGGCATCGAGTCGCCGCACGATCCGGCCCCGGACGCGGAGGACGACCATCACGCCCACTCGCATCCGTACCCGGACGTGCTTCAGACCGAGAGGCCGTGTCGTGAGAAGGGCGAGCGCCGGGTGATCCCCTGGTGCGGCCCGCCGTGAAGGCGCCGCCGCGACATGGAGAGTCTTTTTCGCGTGAGGCGCGAGCCGGAACCGCCGCGGGCGCAGGCGGAGCCAGGTCGCGGCACCGCGGGCGGGCCGCACCTGAGGTCTGCCCCGCAGTGAACGCATGAGTCCAGCCCGCGAGACGTCCACGCGCAGGGTCCGGCGCCCGGGGTTGCGCACGACGACGGTGGAGGCGGACGCGCCTTTGAGCGTCACCCGGAGCGGGCTGGCACTGAGCCCGATGCCCCGGCCGGCCGCGGCACCCGGAATGGATGCCGCAGCCGTACCGAGGACGAGCGCCACGAGAACGCGTCTCACTTGCCGATCACCGTGAAGATGAGTGTCGCGGTGTAGTGCCCCGCCGGGACGGCCGGCAGCGGCGAGACGAAGCCGACGCTCGTGGCGACCGTGTCGCCGCCGGCCCCGCTCGGGCCGTTCGCGCTCGCGAGCGACAGGTCCGGCGCCGGCGCAATCGGTACGGCCACGAGCCCGGCTGCTCCGACGCCGATGCCGAGCGGCAGGTCGTGCGGCACGAAGGCGGTACGGTGGACGCTGAGCGTGTAGCCGCTGGCGTCGTTGCTCGTCACCGTGACGTGCTCCGGCAGGGGGTCCGGGATCGTGCCGGGCACCGCAGCGGGGAAGCTCAGCGTCGGCTGGTCGAGTGCGATCGAGAGCACCGGCTGGATGTCGACGTCGACCCCCGTCGACCCGGTCGATCCGTCGGGCGGCGGTGATACCGAGCAGGCGCTCGGCGCCGCCGACGAGTTCTGCGGATCTGGTGCCGCGGTCGCGAAATCGGCCGTGTTGTCGTCCGTGTCCGTACAGCCGCCGCCTGCGCGTGCGAGCGCGTTCGTCGCGCTGCCCGCAGGCGCCGCTCCCGTTCCCTCGTAGTCGGCCGCGCCGCCGTAGCCGACGAGGTCTTCCAGGCCGGAGGCCGCCGAGCAGCTTCCCGCGGAGTCTCCGCAGGACAAGGCGGTCGCATCGTCGACGAGCGCGACCTTGCCCCCGGTGGCAGCGAGG
This sequence comes from Thermoleophilia bacterium, assembly GCA_025927435.1. Taxonomy (GTDB): domain Bacteria; phylum Actinomycetota; class Thermoleophilia; order Gaiellales; family Gaiellaceae; genus Palsa-739. The sequence goes on from JAICLM010000249.1 coordinate 1,207, forward strand.
TTGGACGTGCCGGTGGCGTCGGCCGCGGGAAGCGCCGCTCCGTTCGCTCCACCGGAAGCGAGCTGGACGAGGTAACGGGCGCCCGCAGGGATCGTGCCGCTGAGCGCCGTCGACTGCCAACTCGTGCTGGATGCGGATGCGTACTGGACGGTCCAGCCGTCGACGGCGACCGGGCTTGGGCCCCGGTTGAACAGCTCGACGTAGTCGTTGGCGTAGGCGGCGCCGCTGTTGCCGCCGGCGGCGTAGACCTCCGCGAGCACGAGACTCCCCGAGCCGCTGCCGCGGGCCGAAGCAGCAGCGAGGGGTAGCGCGAGAAGCGACAGCAGCAAGAGCAGGGGGATGCGTCTCATGGAGCCTCCAATCGGGGGGAAGTGGACGGCCCCTTGCTACAGCCCGCCACGTCTCGCCGACAGTGTCCTTTGCGAAGTCGGCACGAAATCGGCACGCATCAGCGCGCGACGCGGATCGCCGACCGGCGGCTAGATTCAGCTGGATGGACGCGCTCGAGCGAGCACGGCAGGTCGCTGCCTCGTGGGACGAGCGCCTGCGCGCCGGTCTCCCGGCCGACCTCGAGATCTTCGACGCCCACACCCACCTCGGCACGGACATCGACGGGATGGTCGGGCGCCCCGAGGAGCTCGTCGGCTCGATGGACCGGTACGGCATCTCGCGCGCCTTCATGTTCTGCCTCGACGAGCCCGACCGGCACCCAGGCTTCCAGGCCGGCAACGACCGGACGCTCGAGTTCGCGGCCGCGTCGAACGGCCGCCTGATCCCGTTCGTGCGGCTCGCCCTCGACGAGGGGCCGATCGAGGAGGCGCGGCGCTGCCTCGACCGCGGCGCCCGCGGGATCAAGCTCCATCCGCGCGCGCAGAAGTTCCTGCTCAACGACGAGCGGCTCGCGCCGGTGTTCGCGCTGGCGGCCGAGCGCGGCGTGCCGATCCTCATCCACGCCGGCCGCGGGCTGCCTCCGATCGCCGAAGGGCTGGAGCGCCTCGTCGACACGAACCCGGGCGCGCAGCTCATCCTCGCCCATGCCGGGATCGCCGATCTCGCCAACCTCGCGTACCGCTTCTCGGGCAAGCGCGGCGTCTTCTTCGACACCTCGGTCTGGAGCGCGATCGATCTGCTCGGGCTGCTGCGGCTCGTGCCGCCGGAGCAGATCGTCTACGCCTCGGACTACCCGTACGGCCAGCAGCCCGGCTCGCTACTTCTCTCCTCGCGCGTCGCGCGTGTCTCGGGCTTCGACGAGCGCCAGCTGCGCGACATGTTCGCCGGGAATGCAAACCGGATCGCGAACGGCGAGAAGCCCCTCGAGCCATCGCAGCCGCAGGGCTGCGACATCCTCGAGCAACCGCTCGCCCAGGCGCGCATCCACCAGTACGTCTCGATGGCGATGCCCCTCCTCTTCGTGCGGCAGCCGGACGCCTTCGGCGCGCTCGGGCTCGCGCTCAACGCGACCGAGGAGCCGAACGGCGTCCACCGCGAGGAGCTCGGGCAGATCCGCGAGCTGCTCGAGGCGGCGCGCGACCTGTGGCGGACGCTGCCCGAGGCGGAGGACGACAGCGAGCGCCGTCTCGTGGCGCGCACGGCCGTCCGCTTGATTCAGATAGCCGACACCGTGGCAGTGACCTCTACATGAGCGAGTTGCGGCTCACGGTGAACGGAGGCGAGCACGTGCTCGACGCGCCGGTGGGGACGAGCCTCGCGCACGTCCTGCGCGAGGAGCTCGGGCTGACGGGGACGAAGATCGCCTGCAACGAGGGGCATTGCGGCGCCTGCACCGTCCAGGTCGACGGCGTGCCGCGGCTCTCGTGCATCACCCTGGCGCACACGGTCGAGGGCGAGGTGACCACGATCGAGGGCCTGCGCGAGCACCCGCTCGTCGACGCCTTCGTCCGCGCCGACGC
>JAICLM010000068.1 GCA_025927435.1 Thermoleophilia bacterium
CCTGGTGGGTGAACGGAAGGCGCATGCACGGGAATCCTGCGCTTCTTCCGTTGCGACAGCACCAGGAGATCGTCATCGCAGCCGGGCGGCCGCCGACGACGGTTCCAGCGTCGTACGACTTCCCCCCGGGCCTCTAGGGAGCCCTACTACTGCTTCGCGTACGGCTTGCCGTCGGCCGCCGGGGCGACGGTGCGGCCGATCACCCCGGCGACGGCGACGAGCGTGAGCACGTACGGAAGGATCTGGAACAGCGTCGACGCCTGGGAGTTATAGACCTGGAGCTTGAGCGCGAGCGCGCTCGAGAAGCCGAATAGCACAGCCGCGCCGAACGCACCGAACGGGCGCCAGTTGCCGAAGATCATCGCGGCGAGGGCGATGAAGCCGCGGCCGCTCGTCATGTCGAAGATGAACGTCCCGTTCCCCTGAGGGCCCAGCGACAGGTAGACCCCGCCGATCGCGACGAGGAGCCCCGAGAGCACGACGCAGCCGTACCGGATCAGGTACACGTTGATCCCTACGGTGTCCGCCGCGCGCGGGTGCTCGCCGCAGGCGCGGATGCGCAGCCCGATCGGCGTCTTGAACAGGACGATGTACGAGACGATCACGAGGAGAAAGCTCGCCCAGGTGAGGTAGCTGAGGTTCCCGAGAGGGTGGAAGTTCGGGACCGTCGAGACGCTGCCCACGACACGGCTGTTGTAGAACTGCTGGAAGAAGTAGCCGGTGATGCCGAGCGCGAGGAAGTTGACCGCCGTACCGCCGACGATCTGATCGGCGCGGAGGTGAATCGCGAAGTACGCGTAGACGAGCGCGAGCAGGCCGCCGGAGGCCATACCCACGAGGAGGCCGACGACCCACGTGCTCCCCTTGTCGGAGCCGTAGAGACCCCAGAACGCGCCCATCAGCATCATCCCCTCGAGCCCGATGTTGATCACGCCGCTCCGCTCCGAGAACATGCCGGCGATCGCGCCGAAGACGAGCGGCGTCGCGAGCCCGAGCGACTGTTCGATCAGGGTCCGGTCGAAGACCGAGTGGAGGTTGTCGAGACCCGAGCGCGTCGCGAGGATCCCGAGGCCGATGCCGAGCAGGCCGCCGACGACTGCGCCGTAGCCGAGCCTCCGTCTGCCACGGGTCGCCGTCCAGATCCCGAGAGCGATTGCGACGATGCCGACGGCGATCGGCCACGTCGGCGAGCGTGCCTCGATCGGGGGGATCGCAAGGAAGGCGGCGAACGCTCCGAGGCCGATCGCGACATAGCCCGTCGAAGCGGGATCGCGGAGCCGCTCGCTGACCGGGTTCTCCAGGCTCTGACCCCAGGCGCTCATGCCGCTGCCTTCACAGGAGCCCGCGCCGCCCGCCGCGGGCGCAGACGGCGACGCGAGTTCCAGACGTAGAGGATGAGGAGGTCGGCGCCGATGAACAGTACGACGAGGCCCTGGATGATGTACGTCAGGTTGGTCGCGAGCTCGGGTTGGATGACGTTCGAGCTGAGACCCTGGGTCGTCCCGTAGAGGAGGCCGCCGAAGAGCACGGCCCCCAGGAACGTGCCGACGGCCGTGTTGCGACCGAGCAGCGCCACGGCGATGCCGATGAAACCGACCTGGCTCACCTGGACGTCGAGCTGCCCGTAGTGGTAGAGGTAGCCGACCATGTCGAGGGCGCCCGCAAGGCCGGCGAACGCGCCCGAGATGGTCATCGCGCGGATCAGGTTCTTCTTCACGTTGATGCCGCCGTAGGCGGCAGCGTCAGGGTTGAAGCCGACGGCGCGGACCTCGAAGCCGAGCGTCGTCCGGTTGATCAGCGCCCAGAAGACGACGAGCGCGGCGATCGCGATCAGAAAGCCGATGTCGAGGCCCTGGAAACCATGGGTACCCCAGATGACCGGCAGCTGCGCGCTACGCGCGACGTCGTTCGAGATCGGCACGGTCTGCCGCGTCGGGTCGGAGGTCTGCAACGGCCCGCCGTCGCCGAAGAGCCAGGACGCCATGTAGAACGCGATCCAGTTGAGCATGATCGTCGAGATCACCTCGTGCGCCCCGGTCGTCGCCTTCAGCACGCCGGCGATGCCCGCCCAGGCCGCACCGGCCAGCGTGGCGCCGACGATCGTGATCAGGGCGTGCGGCAGCAGGCTCATGTCGGCGAAGCTGACGCCGAGCCAGTTCGCAACGACGAGCCCGACGAAGTACTGACCCTGGCCCCCGATGTTGAACATGCCGCAGCGGAAGGCGAATGCGACGGCGAGGCCCGTGAGGATGAGCGTCGTCGACTGCAGCAGCGTCTGGGAGAGGTTGTAGGCGGCAGCTCCCTGGGTGCTGGTGGTCGGATGGAAGAACCAGTTCAGGCCGGCCCCGTTGAAGACGTCGCGGTAGGTATCGAGCGGGTTGTGGCCGGTCGCGAGCACGACGAGGCCGCCGATCAGGAAGGCGAGGACGATCGTTGCCACCGGCACGGCGACGCCGCCGGCCCGCTGGCTGAGCGAAATCCGGGCGGCAAGGGTCCCGGTCGCCGCCGCCTCCTCGGGCGACTCGACCAGATCGCGCTTCGGCTCGCTCACGCGGGGACCTCGCGCGCGACCCCGACCATCTCGAACCCGATCTGCTCCTCCGATACGTCCCCGCCGTGCTCGCCGACGATCTCTCCCTCGTAGATGACGAGGATCCGGTCGGAGAGCGACAGGATCTCGTCGAGCTCCAGCGACACCAGCAGGATCGCGCGGCCCTCGTCGCGTTCGGTCACGAGCCGCCGGTGCAGGTACTCGATCGCGCCGACGTCCAGACCACGGGTGGGTTGGGCGGCGATCAGGGCCTGCGGGTCGCGGGAGATCTCGCGGGCGGCGACCAGCTTCTGCTGGTTGCCGCCCGACAGCGCGCCCGCCGGCGTGAACGGGCCACCGCCTCGTACGTCGAACTCCTGGATCAACCGCTTCGCGCGCTCGACGAGCCTGCCGGGGAAAAGCCAGCCCCATTTCGAGTCGGGAAGCGTCGCGTAGTCGTGCAGTGCGATGTTCTCGGCCAGCGAGAACTCGAGCACCAGCCCGCGGCGCTGGCGGTCCTCGGGAATGTGGCCGAGCCCCGCGTCGAGGGCCTCGCGCGTAGACGGGTGGTGAAGCTCCCGGCCCCCCACGCGAATCAGCCCTCTCTCCGCTCGACGCAGGCCGGTGAGCGCCTCGATCAGCTCGGTTTGCCCGTTCCCGTCGACCCCGGCGATGCCGACGATCTCGCCGGCTCGGACCTGGAAGGAGACCCCCCGCACCTTCTCGATTCCGCGATCGTCGGTCACGTGCAGGTCCTCCACCTCGAGGAGCACCTCTCCCGTGTCCGCGGCTTGCTTCTCGACCCGCAACAGCACCTCGCGCCCCACCATTGCCCGGGCGAGGGACTCCTCGGTGGCGCCTTCGCGCGGGACGGTCTCGATCGTCTTGCCGCGACGGAGCACGGTGATGCGGTCGGCGATCTCGAGCACCTCTTTCAGCTTGTGGCTGATGAAGATGATCGAGATGCCCTCCCGGCGCAGCGTGCGCAGGATCTCGAACAGGTCTTGCGCCTCCTGCGGCGTGAGCACCGCGGTGGGCTCGTCGAGGATCAGGATGTCGGCGTTCCGGTAGAGCGCCTTCATGATCTCGACGCGCTGCTGTTGCCCGACGCCGATGTCCTGGACGAGCGCGCCGGGCTCGACGGCGAAGTTGAAGGTCTTCGCCATTTCTGCGACCCGTCGCTCCGCCGACGCCTCGTCGAGCAGGACACCGTCCTTGACCGGCTCGGTCCCCAGCACGACGTTCTCGGCGACCGTCATCACCGGGATCAGCATGAAGTGCTGGTGCACCATGCCGATGCCGGCCTCGATCGCGTCGCTCGCCGAGGCGAACGAGACCGGCTTGCCGTTCAACCGGATCTCGCCGGCGTCCGGTCGGTAGAGCCCGTAGAGGATGTTCATCAGCGTCGACTTCCCGGCGCCGTTCTCCCCCAGCAGCGCGTGCACCTCGCCGCGCCGTAGCTGGATCGAGACGTCGTCGTTCGCTACGACTCCCGGGAACTCCTTGCGGATGCCCCGCATCTCGAGAACGAGCTCGTCGCTCACCGGGGCCGATGCTATCGCCCGTCAGCGGGAGGGCGAAATCGAACCGCCCTCCCGCCGTACCGGACGGAGATGTGGCTACTTGCTCAGCGTCGCCGGCGGCTTGAGCTTGCCGGAGATGATCTGCTGCTTGTAGTTGTTCATGAGATCCACCCACGCCTTCGGCACCTTCGGGCTGATCGTGCCCACGCCCACGCCGTCGTTCTTCAGGTTCAGGAGGATGTCGGTGCCACCAGGGAACTTGTTGTGGAACGACAGGTCGATCGCGTGTTCCACGCCGACATCGGTCTTCTTGGTGGCGCTCGTGAGGATGTTCTTCGCGACGCCGTACTCGTCGGCATCCACCCCGATGCCCCACTTGCCGAGCTTGGACGCCTCCTTCAGCGCGCCGTCGCCGCAGCCGCCGGCGATCTGGAAGATCACCTCGGCCCCGGAACCGATCTCGTTCTGCGCCACGTTCGAGCACGCGGCCTCGTCGGTGAAGCTGTTCGAGTACTGGATCAGCGTCTTCGTGCCCGGAACCGCCTTGTTGGCGCAGTACTGGTAGCCCGCGATGTACGAGTCGACCGACGGGATCTTGATGCCGCCGACCGCGCCAATGATCTTCTTGCCCATCTGTTCGGCCTGCTTCGCCGCCAGTACGCCGACGAGACAGCCGCCTTCCTGGGTCGCGTACGTGATGCCGAGCTCGTTCTTCAAGCCTCCCACGGCGCTTGCCGAGTCGTCGGTGATCGCGAAGTCGACTTTCGGATACTGCTTCGCGTACTTCTTCATCGTGTCGCCGAGCAGGAACCCGGCAGCGATCACGAGATTCGCGCCCGCCCTGATTGCGGCGTTGTAGTTCGGCTGGTAGTCGCTGGACGAGTGCGAGACCTTTGAGATCGCGGTGATCCCGAGCTTGCTCGCCGAGTTGTTCAGCCCCTTGAGCTGGTTCTTGTTGAAGCCGTTGTCGTTGAAGCCGGCGATGTCGCTGATAAGGGCGGCCTTGAAGCTGCTCTTCTGCGTCGTCCCCGTGCTATCCCCTCCGCCGCCGCCGCCGCAGCCGGCCGCGACGAGCGCGACGGCCGCCGCAGCCGCAAACAGGACCACGAGCGTCCGTGTCCTCGATCTCAAGATGTGCCCTCCTTGTTGTCTCCCCATGTTCTGCGTGACCGGCCCGATCCTAAGGCCTCGCGCGATATTAGAACGGAGTGCGGCTGGGAGCCGGGGGAACTACTCCGTCGCGGCGTACGAGTGGTACTGGCTCTCGTCGACGAGCACGCGCCGCGGCTTCGAGCCTTCGTAGCCCGAGACGATGCCCCGCCGCTCCAGCATGTCGATCAGGCGGCCGGCGCGCGTGTAGCCGACCCGCAGGCGCCGCTGCAGGAGAGAGACGGACGCGGTCTGGGTCTGGACGACGATCTCGATCGCCTTGTCCAGGAGCGGATCGTCATCCGGGTCGAATTCGGCGTCCTCGAGATCTTCGCTCGACTCGGCAAACACCTCTGGAAGCTCGAGGTAGCTCTCGTCGAGCTCCTGCTCGCGCTGCCGCGTCTGCTCGACGACGAGCGCGATCTCCTCTTCCGACACGTACGCGCCCTGCACGCGCTGCAGACGCGAGGTGCCGAGGGGCTTGAAGAGCATGTCGCCCTGGCCGAGGAGCGACTCCGCGCCGCCCGAGTCGAGGATCACGCGCGAGTCCGTCTGCGACGAGACGGCGAACGCGATGCGCGAGGGGACGTTCGCCTTGATCATCCCGGTGATCACGTCGACCGACGGGCGCTGCGTCGCGAGGACGAGGTGGATCCCGACGGCCCGGGACTTCTGAGCCAGCCGGATCACGGCGTCCTCTACCGCCTGCGGCGCCACCATCATCAGGTCGGCGAGCTCGTCGATCACCACGAGCACATACGGGAGCGTCGGCTCGCCCCGCTGGCGGAAGGCGCGGTTCGCCTCGTTCAGGCTGCGCGCGCGAACGGTCGCGAGCCGCTCGTAGCGGCGCTCCATCTCGGCGAGGCAATTTGCGAGGACGGCGCTCGCCTCCTTCGGGCTCGAGACCACGGGAGTGAGGAGATGCGGGACGGCCTCGAAGTGGCTGAGCTCGATCCGCTTCGGGTCGATCAGGATCAGGCGCACGTCGTCGGGCGTCGCGCGCAGGAGCACGGACGTGAGCAGGGTGTTGAGGCAGCCCGACTTGCCCGAGCCGGTCGTGCCGGCAATCAGCAAATGTGGCATCCGCGCGAGGTCGGTCCAGACAGCGGCGCCCGAGATGTCCTTCCCCAGCCAGACGGAGACCGGGCTCGCGGTCGCGGGCAGCGGCTCGAAGATGTCGCCGAGCGTGACGAGGTTCGGCGAGAGGTTCGGCAGCTCGACGCCGACCGCCTGCTTGCCGGGAATCGGCGCGAGGATCCGGATCTCGGTCGTGGCGAGCGCGTACGAGAGGTCGTCCTTGAGCGCCGCGACCTTGGAGACCTTCGTCCCCGGCGCGAGCTGGAGCTCGTAGCGCGTCACGCGCGGGCCGGAGATCTGGCCGATCACGGTCGCCTCGACGCCGAAGTGCGCGAGGGTTTGCACGAGGAGCTCGGCAACGCGCGCTGCGGTCTCCCCCGAGTCGTCGCCGTGCTCCGGCGAGATGCGGAGGACGCCCGCGTCGGGCAGCCGGTACTCCGCATGCTCCGACGTAACCTCGTCGAAGAGCGTCGGCGGATCCTCGAGCAGCGCCGGCGGCTCGGTCTGGAGCGGAGCAGGCTGCGCGCCGGCGTGTGGCGGCAGTGCGCTCTCGCCCACCACGTCCGGGAACGCCGAGACCGCGTCGACCGGCGGGGGAAGCGAGGGCCGCATTGGTTGTGGCTCCGGCCAGTCTTCGGGGTCGGGCCGAGTCCGCCGAGACCGCGCTCGCCGTGCGGCGTCATGGAGGCCGCGTCCCGAGCGGCGAAGGATGGCGCCCAGGGAGGCGCCCGAGAGCAGAAGTGAGCCGACGAGCATCAGGAGGATGCCGAGCAGGAGCGAGCCGGTAGCGCCGATCGCGACCCCGACCGCCCCGCCCATCAGCTGGCCGAGATAGCCGCCCTGATCCTTGCCGAGCGAGACCATGAGGCCGCAGCCGAGCACGGCCAGGCCGGTGCGGAACGGCCGGACGTCGACGAGCGCGCTGCGCGTCACGACCAGCGCGCCGAGCACCGCGAGCACGATCGGCACGACGTACCTCGCGTCCCCGACGAGCCGGTGGAGGCCGTCGCCCAACCAGCCGCCGACGTAGCCCCCGTTCCAGCCGAGGTAGAGGACGGCGCCGAGGAAGAGCCCGAGCGCGACCGAGCCGAGACCCCAGAGCTCGGGGTGCTGGCTGCCGGCGCGCGCGCTGCGCTTCGTCCGCGTCTTCTTGACGCGGCTCGGGAGCTTCGGACGCAGCTTCGACTTCCGCTTGCGGCGCGGCATGTGCTTGGTTTTCGCCCGCGGACGGGCCTATCCTCCGTCCCGATGGCGCCGGAGAACATCGCCGTCCACACCGGCGCGCGAATCTCCTCGCTCGCCGGACCGGGCGAGGTGCTCGTCTCGCAAACGGTCAAGGATCTTGTCGCCGGCTCCGGCCTCGCCTTCGAGGATCGCGGCGTCCACGAGCTCAAGGGAATCCCCAGCGAGTGGCGGCTCTACGCCGCCGTCTGAACCTCGGCGACGAGCATCCCGTAGTACGTCGGCGCCGCGTAGGAGAGCACATCCGCTCGCGCTGCCTCGCCGACGGCGCCCTGCAGGACGAGGAGCTGCCAGAGCGAGTCGGCCTTCGCCGGCTCGACGAGCTCGGCGAGGGGCCGGAAGTCGAGCTGGTCGGAGGCGAGGATCTCCTGCAGCCGCGCGTCGTAGGCGGCCGCGGCCGGGTCGAAGCCGTACGGGCCTTCCGGGTCATGCGCGTGGCCGTGGTCGGCGCTCGCGATCAGCGCGACCCGCCCGGGTAGGGCGGCGATCGCCTCACCGAGCCGCATGTGCTCCTCAAGCGGGCGGTCGCGCGCGGGTGCGACCACGACGACGCGCGGCGGCTGGAGGAACTCGAGCGGCACCTCGGTACCCCAGTCGAGCGGGAACTCCGCTGTGGCGGCATCGTTGCCGCCGTACGAGACGCCGAGGATCGGCAGCGGCGCGTCGAGGAGCGCGGCGGCGAGCGCCGCGTCGGTCTCCCACTCCCCCACCTTCCCCGCCGTGACGACGGCGAAGTGGCCCTCGACGTGGACGGAGTGCGGGGACACGACCACTGCGACGTCGGGTGCGGCAGCTGCGGAGCGGCGACCGAGCTCCTCCATCGCCGCGCGCAGCTCGGGCCCTAGATCGACGTCGCCGTGCGGCGCGATGCAGGCGAAGACGAGGCTCACGGCAACGAGGCTATCCGCGTGACGAGCAGCTCGAGGAACCGCTCTGCGTCGACGTCGATCCCGACCTCGGCGTTCCGCTCGCGGCCGGTCCTGCCGCGCAGGTCGACGACCGTCCGGCCGTCGCAATGGTCGGAGCGCGTCTCGATGGCGACGTTCGCGCCGCGTGTCGTCATCAGCGTCGGGTCGATCACGTGGGCGACCGCCATCGCGTCGTGGATCGGGGAGCCGTCGAAGCCGTACGAGCGCTCGTGGAAAGCCTGGAAGAAGTCCGACAACTCGGCGACGAAGCGTCCCGCGCGGCCGGCTCCTCGCAGGCGCTCGGCGTGCGCACGCGTGAACAGCGCCTTGTGGGTCACGTCGAGTCCGACCATCGTGATCGGGATCCCGCTCGCGAAGACGGTGGCCGCGGCCTCGGGATCGACGAAGGCGTTGAACTCCGCCGCCGGCGTGATGTTCCCCTCCGCGATCGCCCCGCCCATCCAGACGATGCGCTCGAGGCGGTCGGGCACGTCCGGGTGCCGCTCGAGCATGAGCGCGAGATTCGTCAGCGGCCCGGTCGGGACGAGGACCACACCAGGCTCGATCAGCTCGGCGAGGAAGTCGGCGGCGTGCGCCTCCACCGGCCGCTCGGACGGCTCGGGCAGCTCGGGGCCGTCCAGGCCTGTCTCGCCGTGCACGTGGGCAGCGGTGCGGAGGTCACGCCGCAAGGGAGCCTCCGCTCCGGCGGCGACGGGGATGTCGCCGCGGCCGGCGACCTCGAGCGTGACGAGCGCGTTGCGCGTCGTCTTGTCGAGCGTCTGGTTGCCCGCGACGGTCGTGACGCCGATCGGCTCGACCTCCGGTGAGGCGAGCGCGAGCAGGATCGCGATCGCGTCGTCGTGGCCGGGATCGCAGTCGATGACGATCGGCGTCGTCACAGGAGCGCGTCCACCTCCTCGGCGGTGGGGAGCGAGGTCTGGGCGCCGAACCGCGAGGCGGCGAGGGCCCCGGCGCTGCAGGCCCGCCGCAGCGACTCGTCCCGCGACCGGCGTTCGAGCAGCGAGACGACGAGGCAGGCCGTGAAGGCGTCGCCGGCCGCTGTGCCGTCGACCGCCTCGACCGGCGGCGGTTCCGCCCGGGCCACCTCGCGACCGTCCTCGAGAAGAACTGCTCCTTCGGCGCCGAGCGTGAGGCAGACGAGACCTTCTCGCTCGCCGAGGGCCTCGAGCTCGAGCCGGTTCACGATCGTGAGCTCGGCC
>JAICLM010000125.1 GCA_025927435.1 Thermoleophilia bacterium
GTACGAGGAGCATGGCCTCGGCTTTGCCGAGCGGCTGCGCGGGATGTTCGCGGCCGCGATCTGGGACGCCCGCCGTCGCCGCCTCGTGCTCGCACGCGACCGCTATGGGATCAAGCCCCTCTACTACCGGCACGTCGGCGGAGAGCTGCGGTTCGCGTCCGAGCTCCGTGCCCTGCCACGCGGCGAGATCGACCTCGACGCGCTCGAGGCGTTCCTCGCCTTCAACTCGATCCCGTCGCCGTACTCGATCTTCCGCGACGTGCGGAAGCTGCCGGCCGGGCACGTGCTCGTCTGGGAGGACGGCGAGGTCTCGCTCGAGCGCTACGCGCGGCCGGGCCCCGCGGGCGCGGACGAGCTGCGCGACGGCGACGAGGCCGAGCTCGTGGAGGAGTTACGCGCGCGGTTGCGCGACTCGGTACGCGCCCACTTGCTCTCGGACGTGCCGGTCGGCGTGCTCCTCTCGGGCGGCGTCGATTCGGCTGCGCTCGCGGCGCTGGCGGCCCAGGAGACACCGGAACCGGTGCACACCTTCACCATCGGCTTCGCGGAGCGCAGCTTCGACGAGCGGGACGACGCGCGCCTGGTCGCGCAGCGCTACGGGACGGAGCACCACGAGCTCCTCGTCCGGCCCGAGCCGGAGCTGCTGCTGCGAGCGCTCGCCGAGGCGTTCGACGAGCCGTTCGCCGACTCCTCGGCGCTCCCGACCTACCTCGTCTCGCAGCTCGCGGCCGAGCACGTGAAGGTCGCGCTCTCGGGCGAGGGCGGGGACGAGCTCTTCGGCGGCTACTACACGTATGTCGCCGACCTCCTGTCGGACCACCTGGCGCCGCTCGCGCGAGTCGCGCGGCCGCTGGTCGACGCGTTGCCCGCCTCCACGCGCAAGGCGAGCGTCGACTACAAGGCGAAGCGGTTCGTGCGCGCCGCGCACCTGCCGCCGCTCGAGCGGCACCACGGCTGGAAAGAGATCTTCTCGGTCGACGCGCGCACGGAGCTGACGGGACGACGTGCGACCTTCGACCCGGTCGACGTCTATCGCGCGCGCTACTCCGAGACCGCGGGCGCGCCGCAGCTCGCGCGGCTCCAGGACGTGGACTTCGGCGTCTACCTCGTCGACGACCTGCTCGTGAAGACGGACCGCGCCTCGATGGCGCACTCGCTGGAGGCGCGGGTCCCGTTCCTCGATCCGCTCGTGACAAACCTCGCGTTCGCGCTGCCGACGCGCCTCAAGGTGCGCGGCCTCGCGAAGAAGGTGCTTTTGCGAAAGGCGGTGGAGCCGCTGCTGCCGGCGGAGGTCGTGCACGGCCGCAAGCGCGGGTTCTCGATCCCGGCCGCGGCGTGGCTGCGCGGCGAGCTCGAGCCGTTCGCGCGCGCAACACTGTCTCCGGAGAACCTGCAGCGACAGGGGTTCTTCCACCCGCAGCCCGTCACGCGGCTGATAGACGAGCACGTCGCCGGGCGCGAGGACTGGAGCCGCCAGCTGTGGGGGCTGCTCGCGTTCACCCTCTGGTACGAGCGGCATGTCGAGCAGGGGCCGCCCCGGCTCGAGTCGGCGCGGATGGAAGCGCTCGCCGCGTGAAGGTCTGGATCGACATGACGGCGCCGGCGCACGTCCTCGTGTTCCGGCCGCTCGTCGAGATCATGCGCGGGCGCGGCGACGAGGTGGAGATCACGGCCCGCGACTACGCACAGACCCTCGAGCTGCTCGAGCTGCACGGCCTCGAGGCTGCCGAGGTCGTCGGGCGACACGGCGGCCGGTCGCGCCTGCAGAAGGCGCGGCAGATGACGCACCGACTCGGGGCCCTGCGGAAGTGGGCCCGCGGCCGCGGCTTCGACGTCGCCCTCGCGCACGGCTCGCACGAGCTGACGATCTCGGCGCGTCGGCTCGGTATCCCGAGCTCGACCACGTTCGACTACGAGTTCGCGACCCTGCAGCACCAGCTCGGCTGCCGCGCGGCGACGCGGGTCGTCGTGCCGGACGCGATCCCGCCGGAGCGCCTTCGGCCGTACGGCGTTCGCCCGCCGAAGCTCGTCCAGTACCCGGGCCTGAAGGAGGAGTACTACCTCGCGGACTTCGAGCCGGACCGGTCGCTGCTGGAGCGCTTCGACGTCGACCCTGCGCGCGTGCTCGTCGTCCTGCGGCCGCCGCCCGACGTGTCGCTCTACCACCGGCACTCGAATCCGCTCTTCCCGCAGACGGTCCAGCACCTCGGCCGGTCGGAGCAGGTGCAGGCGTTCGTGCTACCGCGGACGGACGAGCAACGCGAGTACGTGCGCGGACTCGGGCTGCCGTCGGTGATCGTCCCGGAGGGCGCCGTCGACGCGCAGAGCCTGATCGCGCTCGCCGACCTCGTCGTCTCGGCCGGCGGGACGATGAACCGTGAGGCAGCGGCGCTGGGCGTGCCCGTCTACACCACCTACGGCGGTCGGCTCGGCGGCGTCGACGAGGGGCTGATCCGGGACGGGCGCCTCAAGCCGCTCACCGACCCACGGGCGTTGGAGCTGACGAAGCGCGATTCGGCGTCGACTCCTCGAGTGCGGCGGGAGCCGAGCGAGATGCTCCGGCTTCTGCTCTCGGCACTCGACGCCTGAGCGACTCGCGGGCACGCCCAGGCGAGCGTGCCGAGCCGCGAACCGTTTAGGCTCCCCCGACACCGAGCGAGAGGAGCCCTGATGCACGCAGTCGTCGTACGGGTGACAGTTGACGATCCTGAGGCCAGTGAGCAGAGGCTGCGCGAAGAGGTGGTACCGCAGGCGTCTCGCGCCCCCGGTTTTCAGGCGGGCTACTGGACGCGTGAAGGTAACAGCGGTCTCTCGATGGCCATCTTCGATTCGGAAGAGAACGCCCGCGCAGCAGCCGACCGGATTCCGGCGATGGTTCCTGATGGCGTGAATGTGGAGGGCGTCGAGGTGCGGGCGGTAGTCGCCTCGGCATGAGTTCCCCGACGGTCGTCTTCGCCCGAGCGCCTGTCAACGCCCGAGCGGGTCAGTCGTCGCCCCAGTCGAACTCCGGCAGAGGCCGCTCCCCGGACGTGTCCCAGGACGATTCGTGGTCGAGCCAGTGCTCCTGGCTGTCCGTGGCCGCCGCCGGTTCCTCTGTCGCGGGAGGGCCGGGGTCGCGGTAGCGGTCGAGCGGCATCCGCCGTTCGAGCCGCTTGTTCCGCTCGCAGAGCGCGAGATGCTCGGAGATCACGCGATCGAACGAGGTCTCGGTCATCGACGCACCCTGCCAGGGCAGGCGGACAGATCGGATGGGCTCAGGCGGCGACGTCGGCGAGCCGCGCGAGCAGCTCAGGGCCGTAGCGCTCGAGCTTCGCCGGGCCGATCCCCGGCACCGCCGCCAGCTCCGCGAGCGTCCGCGGCGTACGCGCCACGAGCTCGGCGAGCGTCCGGTCGTTGAAGACGACGTACGCGGGGACCTCGTCCGCGCGCGCCCGCGCGAGCCGCCACTCCCTGAGCGCCTCGACCGCCGGGGTCTGCTCGAGCTCGGGCTTCTCCTGCCGGGGGAGCGCCGGCGCGGCCGCGCGCACGCCGAGCTCGTCGAGGAACCGGCTCGGCTTGCCCTCCCACGTCACCAGCAGATGCCTCTTGGCCCGCGTCAGCCCGACGTAGAACAGCCGGCGTTCTTCCGCAACGTCGCCGCGCCGCACCGGGAGCTCTCCCTCCTCGACCCGCGGCAGGAAGACGGCCTCCCACTCGAGGCCCTTCGCCCGGTGCAGCGTCAGCAGATGAACCCCACGCCCGGCGCTCTCGCCGAAGCGCTCGTGGAGCAGCTCGAGGAATCCGTCGACCTCACCGCCGAACTCCTCCGCGAGCCGCACGAGCCGCGCCAGGTCGGCCTGCCGCGTCTGCTCGCGCTCGCCGAGCTTGTCCGGAATCTCGGTGAGTAGTCCCTGGCGAACCGCGAGCTCGCGCACGATCTCGGCCGCGGGCCCCCGCCGGCCGCGGAGCGCCTTCAGCAGTTGGCGGGCCGCGTCCCGCGCCAGCAGCGACGCGCCCTGGAACGCGATGCCAGCCGTGTGGAACGCCTCCTCGAACTCGCTCGTGCGCGCGTTCGTGCGCACGAGCACCGCCATTTCCTCGAGCGCAAGCCCGTCGTCGTGCAACCGCCGCACGTGTGCGGCGACGCCCAGCGCCGGCCCGACCAGCGGTTCCGGCCCCTCCGGAACCGTCGGCGCGAGCGTCTTCGCGGAACCACCGAGCTGCGGCACGAGGCGGTTCGCGAGCTCGAGCACCTGTGGCGTGGACCGGTAGTTCCGCTCGAGCCGCACGACCTGCGTGTTCGGGAAGCGCCGCGGCAGCGCCAGCAGCCACTCCGCGCTCGCGCCCGTGAAGCCATAGATCGCCTGGTAGTCGTCGCCGACCGCGCAAAGGTCGTACCGGTCGCCCAGCCAGAGATCGAGCAGCGACTGCTGGAGGAAGTTGACGTCCTGGTACTCGTCGACCGTGAACGCTCGCCACCGGTGGTGCACGGCCGCCCGCGCCCCTTCGTTCTCTTCCAGCAGCCGCACCGTCCGCTCGAGCAGGTCCTCGAAGTCGAGCATCCCCTCCGCGGCCTTGCGCCGCTCGTATTCCCGGAACACCCGCTGCGAGAGGTCGGGCGGGATCGGCGGCTCGTGGTCGCCGAGCCGATCGCGGTACGTCTCGGGCGTGAGGCGCCGGTTCTTCGCCCACTCGATCTCCGTCGCGAGGTCGCCCGCCGGCCGGAACCGGAACGCGCCCGGAAGCGAGTTGCCGATGCGCCGCAGGAGCGGAGCCTTCGAGGGGAGGATGCGCCCCGGATCGCCCTCGAAGTGCCGGAGCAGCGCCAGCGCCGCCGAGTGGAAGGTCGAGGCGCGCACCCCGTCGGCCCCGAGCGCGCCCAGCCGCGAGCGGAGCTCACCGGCCGCCTTGTCCGTGAATGTCACGGCCACGATCTGCCCGGGCTCGAACGCCCCCGCCGCGACCTGGAACGCGATGCGGCGCGTGATCGTGGTCGTCTTGCCCGTCCCCGCCCCCGCGAGGATGCACAGCGGCCCGCGAGTCGTCTCGACCGCCGCGCGCTGTTCGGTGTTCAGTCCTGCAAGGATCCGGTCCGTATCCAGGTCGCCGAGGCTAACGTCGGCACCGGCCGGGGACCGTCAGTGAAGGGTCAGGGATTCGTGTCGATGCCGTGCTCGATCCGAGGCTCGATCTCGAGCACGTAGCTGCCCGTGTCCGAGAGCTTTCGCCGCTCGATCCGCTGGGGCTTGTCCACGATGGTGCGGAGCTTTCCCACGACCTCGAGCGTGTCTCCCTCGTCGGCCAGCCGCTCGAGCTCGGCGAGTTGTCCGGCGAGCCAGTCGGGATCGACCGCCGGCCGGCTCAGCCGCATGATCTTCGGGTGCGTCGTCTCGCCGACCTCGTCGGCTTCGCTCCACAGCTCCTCATGGATCTTCTCGCCCGGCCTCGACCCGACGAACGCGATCCGAACGTCACGCGGCCCCATGTCCGGATCGTCCGGGAGGCGCGGCTGCTTGCCCGACAGGCGGATCATGTTCTGCGCAAGATCGACGATGCGGACCGGCTCGCCCATGTCGAGCACGAACACCTGACCGCGGCCGCCGATCGCGCCGGCCTGCACGACGAGGGAGACCGCCTCCGGAATCGTCATGAAATAGCGCGTCATCTCGGGGTGCGTCACCGTGACGGGGCCGCCCTTCTCGATCTGCTTGCGGAAGATCGGGATCACGCTCCCGGATGAGTTGAGGACGTTGCCGAACCGCACGGCGACGAAGCGGGTTGCGACATCGCGACGGTGGCCGAACGACTCGACGATCCACTCGCAGAGCGCCTTCGACTGGCCCATCACAGTCTTCGGGTTGACCGCCTTGTCGGTCGAGATGAAGACGAAGCGCTCGACGCCGAACTCCGCCGCGAGCTCGACCAGGATGCGCGTGCCCACGATGTTGTTGCGCACCGACTCGAGCGGATGCGTCTCGAGCATGGCGACGTGCTTGTACGCCGCGGCGTGGAACACGACCGTCGGCTGGTACTTCTCGAACACCTCGCGCCGCATCGCCTTCCGGTCCTTGACGTCGATGAGCTTCGGCAGCGCGGCGGTGAAGTCGCGCTCGGCAACGAGCTCGCGCTCGATCTCGAACAACGGGCCCTCGGCGTTGTCGACGAGGATCAGGCGCGACGGCCGGACCCGCGCGATCTGGCGGCAGAGCTCCGAGCCGATCGACCCACCGGCGCCCGTCACGAGCACGGTGTGACCCTCCAGGTACGCGGCCACCTCGTTGAAGTCGACCTCGACCTGCTCCCGGCCGAGCACGTCCTCGACGGACACGGGACGGATCTGGCCGGCGAGCCCGACCTCTCCGGTGATCAGCTCGTAGAGGCCAGGCAGTGTCTTGACCAC
>JAICLM010000009.1 GCA_025927435.1 Thermoleophilia bacterium
ACACGCTGCGCGACCTGCTGCGCGAGAACCGGCGGCTGCGCCCGGAGAAGGCCCTGGAGATCACCGACGGGATCCTGCGCGCGCTGGACTACAGCCACCGCGGCGGGATCATCCACCGGGACATCAAGCCGCACAACGTCCTCGTCGACTCCGAGGGACGGGTGAAGGTGACGGACTTCGGGATCGCGCGGGCCGGCACGAGCCAGATGACCGAGACGGGCTCGATCGTCGGGACGGCGCAGTACCTCTCCCCCGAGCAGGCCCGCGGCGGCGAGGTCGACCAGCGCTCCGACCTCTACTCGCTCGGCATCGTCCTCTACGAGCTGCTGACCGGCAAGACGCCCTTCGACGGCGACACGCCGGTCGAGATCGCGATGAAGCACCTCTCGAACGCGCCGAAACCTCCCTCCAAGCTACGGCCGGACATCCCGGCGGAGCTCGACATGGTCGTCCTCAGGGCGCTCGCCAAGAATCCGGACGACCGCTACCAGAGCGCCGACGAGATGGAGGCGGACCTCGAGCGCGTGGCGCGTGGTGCGCGGGTCTCCGCGGCGACGGTCGACACCGCGACGCAGGTGCTGCGCCGCCCGGCGGCTGCAGCGGCGGCGACCACGGCGACCTCGGCGACGGCCGCGACGATGGTTGCGGCGCCACCCGCCCCGGCTGCCGGCGCCGTACCTCCGGTGGTCGCGGAAGAGGAGGAATACGAGGAGCGCGGCGGGCAGGACCGTCCGCTCTGGCCGTGGCTCGTCGCCGTCGGCTTCGTCATCGCAGCGATCATCGCGGGCTTCTTTGTCTGGCAGGAGCTGTCCGGCACGCCGCAGGTGGTGGTCAACAACTACGTCGGCGAGACGCAGAAGAACGCCGAGCAGCAGATCAAGGCGGCGAACCTCCACGCGGATGTGAACAAGGTCTCGAACGAGAAGGTCGACCGGGGCAAGGTCTTCAGGCAGGATCCGGATCCGGGCTCGAAAGTCGACAAGAACGGCACGGTCACCATCTGGGTGTCGACCGGACCGCCGAAAGTCACCGTCCCGGACGTCAAGGGACAGTCGTGGCCGACGGCGCAGCAGACGCTCGTCAACCTGGGGCTGCAACCCGAGCGACACATCGTGCCGGGTGACACGAAGGATCAGGTGACGGCTACCGACCCGGCGGCCGGCGAGTCCGTGCCGAAGGGATCGAAGGTGCGCGTGAACGTGATGAGCGGCCCGGCAACGGGCACGATCCCGAGCGTGGTGGGCATCAGCCTCCAGGACGCCATCTCGACGCTCAACAAGGCCGGTTTCAACGCCAATCCGAAGTACGTGAACAACAGCACCGCGCCGGCGAACCAGGTGATCTCCCAGAGTCCGGTTCCGGGCACGTCGGCGACGAAAGGCACGAGCGTCACCGTCCAGGTCTCCAACGGTCCGCCGCAGGTCACCGTGCCCGACGTCGTCGGCTACACCTCGCAGCAGGCGGTGCAGACCCTCCAGGCCGCCGGCTTCCAGGTGAACCAGCAGTACCAGAACACCGGGGCGGACCAGGACAACATCGTCCAGTCGCAGAACCCGCCCGGAAACTCCACGGCGACGAAAGGCTCGCAGGTGACGATCGTGATCGGCCAGCACTCGCCGGGGCCGCCACCGACGACGACGACCACCACCACGACCCCTTGAGCTCGCGTCGGCTTCGCGTGGCCATCCTCGCGGGCGGCCGCTCGAGCGAGCACGACATCTCCCTGGCCTCGGCGCGATCGGTCGCCGCCGCGCTCGATCCCGCGCGATACGAGGTCGCCGAGGTCGCAATCGGCCGCGACGGGCGCTGGGCGCTGGCGGCCGGAGACGCAACGCCAGAGCTCGGCCGAGGGCCTGCCGAGACGCTGCCGGTCCCGGCGGAGAGCGGGACGCTCGAGACACTCGGTGTGGTCGACGTCGTGCTCCCGATCCTGCACGGCCCCTTCGGGGAGGACGGCACGGTGCAGGGACTGCTCGAGCTCGCCGACGTCCCCTACGTCGGTGCCGGAGTCGCGGCCTCGGCACTCGCGATGGACAAGGATCTGTTCAAGAAGGTGATGCGCGACAGCGGCGTCCCGGTGGCGGCGCACCATGCGATCCGGGACGGCGACGCGGTCGAGAACCCGTTCGGCTACCCGGTCTTCGTCAAGCCCGCGCGGCTAGGTTCCTCGGTCGGCATCTCGAAGGTGCACTCGGAGGAGGAGCTCGCGCCGGCCGTCGAGCTCGCCTTCCGCCACGACGAGAAGGTGCTCGTGGAGGAGTTCGTCGCCGGGACGGAGGTGGAGGTCGGCGTCCTCGGCAACCGTGTCCCACCACCGATCGCCTCGCTGCCCGGCCAGATCGACACGCTCGGGCACGAGTGGTACGACTTCGCCTCGAAGTACGACGAAGGCGGGATGGAGCTCCTCGTTCCGCCGCCCGGCCTCGCGCAGGAGACGGTCGAGCTGCTGCAGCGGCGCGCCGTCGAGTCCTTCGTCGCGAGCGAGTGCGAGGGCCTGGCGCGAGTCGACTTCTTCGTGCGCGAGCCCGACGGCGAGGTCGTCCTCAACGAGCTCAATACGATGCCGGGCTTCACGGCGACGAGCGTCTGGGCCCGGCTCTTCGAGGCGTCCGGCCTCGGTTACGCGGAAGCGCTCGACCGGCTGGTCGAGCTCGCGCTCGAGCGCCACGAACGCCGCTCGAAGCTCGAGTACTAGCTCCTCGCCGTGACTTCGGAGATCTCGACGCGGTCGTCGGGCGGCTGCGTGATCCAGACGACGTAGTACCTCGCCGTCTTGCCGTTCAGGCTGAACGTCGTCGTCCCGTTGACCGTCTGCGAGGAGGAGTCCGCCGCGAAGCCCCCGTCCGGCGAGTCGCCCGCCTGGATCTGCGCCGTAAAGCCGGGCGTCGGCGTGCTGACGGTCAGCTGCGCGAGCTTCACCGGGCTGTTTGCGGAAAGGATCAGGCCGACACCCGTCTTGAGGCCACCGAAGTCTGCTCCGTGGTAGGTCTCCGTCGTCCAGGCCGTCGTGGTGCTCCGGTCCGTAGCCGCGCCGGCCAGCTCGTTGTGCTCCGCGCCGTCGCCTTCCGGGTCGTAGCCGGCGAGCCCGTGCAGCTGGACGGTCGCTCCCGAGCCGCCGCCGCCGCCCGAACCGCCCTGGCCGTGGCCTCCGCCGCCGAGCAGCAGGACGGCCGCGAACGCCGCGCCGGCAACGGCGAGCGCGAGCAAGGCGTAGGCCAACGGGCGTCGTCGGGAGCGCGTGAGAGGTCTCGCTCGCCGGCGCGCGGGCGGCGGGGCATGCGCGGGAGGCGTGACGAGCGTCAGAGCGAGGTCGTCCTCCGGAGGCGGAGGCGCACCCTCCCCTTCCGCCTCCGCGAGGCAGGCACGCAGCTCCTGCGCGAAGGCGGTCATGGAGGGGAAGCGGCGCGCCGGATCCTTCGCCAGCGCGCGCTGGACGGCTGCATCGAGCCTCGGCGACACGTCCGGTCGCCGCTCGCGGAGGGACGGCGGCGGCTCGTTGACGTGGCGCAGCGCGACCGCCACGAAGTTGTCGCCGACGAACGGGACGTCGCCCGCCAGGAGCTCCCAGAGCACCACGCCGAGCGAGTACACGTCGGTCGCGGGCGAGACCGGCTTGCCGCTCGCCTGCTCGGGCGCGAGGTACTCGCCGGTGCCGAGCACGGTGCCCGTCTGCGTGACGCCGTGCTCCATGTGGAGCGAGCGCGCGATGCCGAAGTCGGTCACCTTCACCTCGCCCTCGCTGCTGAGAAGGA
Organism: Thermoleophilia bacterium; assembly: GCA_025927435.1. Lineage (GTDB taxonomy): Bacteria > Actinomycetota > Thermoleophilia > Gaiellales > Gaiellaceae > Palsa-739. The sequence continues at coordinate 3,753 of JAICLM010000009.1, forward strand.
CGTTCTGCGGCTTGACGTCCCGGTGCACGAGCCCTTGGTCATGGGCGAAGGCGAGCCCGTCTGCGACGGCGAGCGCGAGCTCGAGCGCCCGCCGGACCGAGAGCCGGCCCGAGCGCAGAACGAGCTCCTTCAGGTTCTCGCCGTCCACGTGCTCGAAGACGATGTACTGCCTGCCGTCGTCGTCCCCCCGGTCGATGACCGTGACGATGTTCGGGTGGGACAGCCTCGCGACCGCGCGCGCCTCACGGCGGAAGCGCTCGAGGTACTCCGGATCCTCCGCGTAGTGCTCGTGGAGGATCTTGATCGCGACGCGCCGCTCGAGCTGACGGTCGTGCGCGCGGAAGACGCTCGACATGCCGCCCGTGCCCACGAGCTCCTCGAGCTCGTAGCGATCGGCGATCAGGTCACCGGGCTGCGGAGGCCGTGACACGGCGGAGAGACCGGGCGCGGCTACGCCAGGACGGCTTCCAGCGCCTCCTCCCACGCCCCGAGCCCTTCCTCGAGCTCGGTGTCCGTGATGACGAGCGGGCAGAGGACGCGGTTGCAGTTCGAGTGGACGCCGGCCTTGAGGAGCAGCAGTCCCCGGGTAGCCGCCTCCTCGGCAACGCGTGAGGCGATGCCCGGCGCGGGCTCCTTCGTCTCGCGGTCCTCGACGTACTCGACCGCGAGCATCGCGCCGATACCCCGGACGTCGCCGATTGCCTCGAACCGCTCCTGCCACCCGAGCATGCGCGACCGGATCGTGTCGCCGATCCGCCGCGCCCGCTCGACGAGCCCCTCCTCCTCGAACACTTCGAGGACGGCGGAAGCGGCCGCGAGCGTGACGGGGTTACCCACGTACGTGCCGCCCACCGCGTTGTCCCAGAGCGAGTCCATGATCTCCGCCTTTCCCACGACGCCGGAGAGCGGCAGCCCGCCGGCGATCGATTTCGCGACGGTCATCAGATCCGGCTCGACACCGTAGTGCTCGATCGCGAACATCCGCCCGGTCCGCCCGAAGCCGGTCTGCACCTCGTCGACGACGAGCAGGATCCCCTCGCGGTCGCAAATCGCGCGCAGCCCCTCCATGAACTCCTGCGGCGCGGGGATGAAGCCACCCTCCCCCTGCACCGGCTCGACGACGATCGCCGCGACCGTCTCGGCCGCGACCTGCGTCCAGAGCGCACGCTCGAGTGCGTTCAGGGCGTCGCGCCCGGTGATCCCGCGGTACTCGTCCGGGAACGGGACGCGGTAGACCTCCGGCGCGAACGGCCCGAGCCCCGCCTTGTACGGATGCGTCTTGGAGGTGAGTGTGAGCGACAGCAGCGTGCGCCCGTGGAAGCCGCCCTCGAAGCCGATCACGGCCGGGCGGCGCGTGTAGCCGCGGGCGAACTTGACCGCGTTCTCGACTGCCTCCGTGCCGGCGTTGAAGAACGCCGCCTTGGTCGGGCCCGCGAACGGCGCAAGCGCGGTGAGCCGCTCGGCGTAGTCGACGTAGATCTCGTAGGGGACGATCGTGAAGTCGGTGTGGAAGAAGCGCGCGGCCTGCTCCTGCACCGCTGCGACGACGCGCGGGTGGGCGTGGCCGACGTTGAGGCAGCCGACGCCGCCGGTGAAGTCGACGAAGCTGTTGCCGTCGACGTCGGTGACGGTGGCGCCGCAGCCCTCGGCGATCATGATCGGCAGGTAGAGGCCGAGCGGATCGGCGACGACCCGCTCCTTGCGCTCGATGATCTCGCGGGAGCGCGGCCCGGGGATCTCGGTGCGAAGCTCGATTGCGCGTGCGACGGCCATGTGGTCACGATAGCCACTCCGGCCGACGGGGAATCGCGGTAAGAATCGCCCTCATGGTGCTCTCCGACGCGACGATCGCCCGCCTGCTCGCCGAGGGGAGGATCGAGATCGACCCCTACGACGAGGCGCTGCTACAGCCGTCGAGCGTGGACGTGCGCGTCGACCGCTTCTTCAGGGTCTTTCACAACAACCGGTACCCGTTCATCGACGTCAAGGTCGAGCAGGGAGAGCTGACCGAGCTGGTCGAGGTGGAGGAGGACCAGCCCTTCGTCCTCCATCCGGGCGAGTTCGTGCTCGGTTCGACGCTCGAGCGGATCCGGCTGCCCGACGACCTCGTGGCGCGCCTCGAGGGAAAGTCGAGCCTCGGGCGGCTCGGGCTTCTCATCCATTCGACCGCTGGCTTCATCGACCCGGGCTGGGACGGTCACGTGACGCTCGAGCTCTCGAACGTCGCGAACCTGCCGATCACCATCTACCCGGCGATGAAGATCGGGCAGATCTCCTTCGTGCAGATGACGGAGCCGGCCGCGACGCCGTACGGCTCGGAGGCGATCGGCTCGAAGTACAAGGGCCAGCGCGGCCCGACCGCGAGCCGCTACTGGCAGAACTTCGAGGACTCGTGACGGTTCTCGTCACCGGCGGAACCGGGTTCATCGGACCGCACGTGGTGCACACGCTGCGCGCGCGAGAGATCCCGGTGCGGGCGCTCGTGCGGAACCCCGCGCGCGCCACCCGGCTCGCCGCCTGGGGCGCGGAGCTGGTCGGAGGCGACGTGACCGATCCCGCCTCCCTCATCGCCGCCTGCGAAGGAGTGGACGCCGTCGTCCACCTCGTCGCGATCATCAAGGGCCGGCCGGAGGACTTCGAGCGGGTGATGGCGGACGGAACGCGCAACGTCGTCGCGGCCGCGCAGAGCGCCGGAGTGCGGCGGTTCGTGCTCGCGAGCGCGCTCGGGCTCGACGAGCGCTCGAAGGACGCGGTGCCGTACTTCGCCGCGAAGTGGGAGATGGAGCGGGCCGTCCGCGAATCGGAATTCGACCACGTCATCTTCCGGCCGAGCTTCGTCTTCGGCCGCGACGGCGGCGTCCTCCCGACCTTCATCCGCCTCGCCCGCTTTGCTCCGGTGACGCCGATCATCGGCTCGGGGCGGCAGCGGCTCCAGCCGATCTGGGTCGAGGATCTTGCGGAGTATTACGCCCGCGCGATCGACGACCCGACGGCCGCGAGCCGGACCTTCGAGCTCGGCGGCCCCGACGCGGTGAGCTGGAACGAGTTCTGGGAGCGCCTGAAGCGCGTGCTCGGCGTGCGCCGTCCGTCGGTGCACGTCCCCGTCGGCCTGATGCGCACGCAGGCGACGGTGACCGAGCGCCTACCCGGCGCGCCGGTGACGCGCGACCAGCTCACGATGCTCGAGCTCGGCGACAACGTGGTGACCGACCAGAGCGCCGTGGAGACCTTCAAGCTGCCGCTCGTGCCGCTCGACGAGCAGCTGCGCCGGGCTACGTGACACGCGGGGTCGTCTACGCCGAACCCGACGCGGATCCGGCCGTCGAGGAGCTGACTGTCGACCCGCCCGGACCGCGCGAGGTGCTCGTCCGCGTCCTCGCCTGCGGCCTGTGTCACTCCGACCTCCACGTCGTCGAGACGAAGGGCAGGGGCGACCGGTTCCCGATCCTGCTGGGCCACGAGGGCGCCGGAGTGGTCGAGGAGGTGGGAAGCGCGGTGACCTCGGTCGCATCCGGTGACCGCGTGGTCATCGCCTGGCGGGCGCCGTGCGGGGACTGCCCGCATTGCCGGCGCGGCGATCCCCGCCGGTGCTCCTCGCAGCTCCGCGCGAAGCGGCGGCTGCACCGGGCGGCCGACGGCGCTCTGCTGACGCCCGTGCTCCGCTGCGGCACGTTCGCCGACCAGGCCGTCGTGCACGAGGCGTGCGCCGTGAAGGTGCCCGAGGAACTGCCGGTCGAGCAGGCGGCGCTGCTCGCGTGCGGGTTCTCGACGGGAGCCGGAGCTGCGCTGTGGGCTGCGCCGGTGCAGGAGGGCTCCCGCGTCGCCGTGATCGGCTGCGGCGGCGTCGGGCTCGCCGTGGTGCAGGGAGCCCTGCTGCGCGGCGCAGAGCGGATCGTCGCCGTCGACGTCGCGCCGGAGAAGCTCGAGCACGCGCAGGCTCTCGGAGCGACCGACGTGGTCGACGCCTCCAGCGCGGACCCCGTCGAGGCCGTCCGCGAGCTGACCGGCGGCCGCGGCGTCGAGCACGCGTTCTCTGCCATCGGCGCCGCGAGTGGGCTGGCGCAGGCGATCCGGATGTGCACCTACGCCGGGACGGCGACCCTCGTCGGCCTGCCGTTCCCCGGCGCGAAGCTCGACGTGGATCTCGTGGCCGACGTCTTCGATCCGAAGGTCACCGTCGCGGTCACGCACGGCGGCGACACGATCCCGCAGGAGGACTTCCCGTTCCTCGCGCAGGCAGCGCTCGACGGCCGGATCGACCTGGCCCGCTTCGTGACGAGCACGATCTCGCTGGACGAGGTGCCCGAGCGCCTCCCCCGCATCGGTGAGCGCGGCGAGATCCGGACGGTTGCGGTCCTCTAGCTGAGGCCCTGCCGCCGCGGCAGGTCGATCTCCTCGTTCACGAGGTGACCGTCCCGCTCGACGTAGCCGCCCTTGCCGCCGACGACGAGCACGATCGCGTCCTCGTCGCCCGCGTTGGAGATGCGCCGCGGCGTCGTCGAGCTCGCGTGGAAGAGACCGCCCTGGCCGAGCTCGCGCGACTCGCCGTCGACATCGACCCGGATGCGACCCCTGTGCACGAAATAGAGCTCGTCCTGCGTGTCGTGGAAGTGCTCCGGGCCCTCGTAGTGCGCGGGGAAGACGATCGCGTTGACACCGAAGGCCTCGACGCCGAGCGCCTTCCTGATCTTGCGAAAGCCGTAGCCGTCGCCCAGCTCGTCGAGGGAGGAGAACGCGTGCGTCATACGGAGCACTGCTCCGACGTGTGCGCGAGCGGCAGCCGCCCCAGCAGCTCGGCGAGCTGATCGCGCTCCTGCGCCGAGAACCGCGAGCCGAACAGCTCCTCGATGTCCGCGAGGTGCGACTCTCGCGCCTCCTCCATCTTCCTCACGCCGGCCTTCGTCAGCACGGCGTACGTCACGCGGGCATCCGAGTCGCAACGCTCCTTCGCCACGAGACCGCCCGCCTCGAGCCCGTCGAGCAGACGCGTGATGCCCGACGCCGTAAGCAGGACGGAGCGGGCGAGATCGATGCGGCGCATCCGCCACCCCTCCGCGTAGTAGAGCTGCACGAGAACGTCGAAGTCGCTCAGCGTCAGCTCGTGGACGACCTCGAGCCGGGACGAGAGCTCCCGGGTGAGCGCCGCGTGCGCGCGCAGGAAGCGCACCCAGGCGGTATCCGGGAGCCCGGGCGTCTCCCCCGAAACTGCTTGCGTGGTCAATACTTGACTAGACAATCTTTTCTCGCTATGATCCTTGCGACCTCAAGTATAGAAGGAGCTTGCAGCGATGTCCACCCTTACCACTGCGAAGACCGCGCCCGCCGGCAGTTGGAGCGCCGACCCGGTTCACTCCAATGTCACGTTCGAGATCGCGTATGCCGGTACCAACACCTTCCGCGGCAGCTTCCGCGAATACGAGGCCGCGCTCGAGGACGGCGCCCTCGAGGGCTCGGCCACGGTCGCCAGCGTCGACGTCAAGGACGAGCAGCTCAACGGCCACCTCCAATCCCCTGACTTCTTCGACGCGGAGCGGTTCCCGGAGATCTCGTTCCGTACGAGCGACTTCGAGCACGGAGAGCTGACCATCAAGGGCCTCACCCGCCCCGTCGCGATCGCGGCGACCATCTCGGAGCCGAACGTCGATCCGTTCGGCCGCGAGCGCGTCGGCATCACCCTGGAGGCGACCGTCGATCGCAACGAGTTCGGGGTGAGCTGGAACGCGCCCAACCAGGGCGGCGGCAACTACCTCGGCGACGACGTCACCATCAAGGCAGAGCTCGCCCTCGTCAGGCAGGCGAACTGACGGATGCGGATCCTCGCCGTTTCCGGCAGCCTGCGGGAGAGCTCGTACAACACGAGCCTCCTGCGGGCCGCCGTCGAAGCCGCGCCCGACGCCGTCGAGGTCGAGCTCTGGGAGGGCCTCGGGGAGCTGCCGCTCTACGACGAGGACCTCGAGGCCGACCCGCCCGAGTCGGTGCGCCGGCTGCGCGAGGACTGGGCGGCCGCCGACGCGATCCTCTTCTCCACGCCCGAGTACAACGGCTCCGTCCCCGGCGGCCTCAAGAACGCGATCGACTGGGCCTCGCGTCCGCGGCTGGAGGCCGCGCTCCGGAACAAGACCGTCGCCGTCGTCGGCGCGAGCACCGGTCAGTTCGGAGCGCTCTGGGCCCAGCAGGACCTGAAGCGGATCCTCGGCGTCGCCGGCGCCCGCGTCGTCGGGACCGAGATCCCGGTCCCGCGCGCACACGAGCAATTCGACCTCGAGGGGCGGCTTCTCGATGGAGAGATCTTCGAACAGCTCCGGCTGCACCTGACCACTCTCGCCTCGGAAGCCGTCGCGGTTCCCGAGCGAGTCGCTGCCTGAGCAAATGAGAAGGGGCCGCTCACGGCGGCCCCTCTCATTCAGTAACCAGCGCGTAGTGGCAGAGGCGCTTTCCAGCTCCGGTCTTGGTAGTAAGACCGGGCGGCGCGGAACGCGATGTCCCCCACGCTGGCTAGGCGGTTCCCCGTAGGTCCGGGGACGGCACCTCTACCCGCTGGTACCTCCACTGCCCGTACTGTCTGAAATCACTCTCGGACCACCTCCTTTCCGCGGTACCTGCAATGTAGCCGACGACGCGGCTACCGCAACACGACCGTCAGCTCGAGCCCGCGATCGAGCGGGACGGTGACGCTCAGGAGGCTCGGGTCGGCCTGCCGGGCAGCGGAGTACTGCGCGAGCGGGTCCGGATGCGAGAGGACGTTGTCCGCGACGATCAGCGCTCCCGGCTCGACCTTCTCCCGCGCGAGCCAAAACAGCTCCTCGTAGTCGTCCTTCTCGGCGTCGAGGAAGACGACGTCGAACACGTCGTCGATCCGGGCCAGCTGCTCGAACGCATCGCCCTCGACGAGCTCGGCCCACTCGGTGAGTCCCGCCTCCTCGACGTTGCGGCGCCATGCTTCGATCTTGGCGGGATCGTGCTCGAGGGACAGCACGCGCCCCCCGAGATGGCGAACGCCCGCGGCCAGCCAGATCGAGGAGTAGCCGCGCGACCCGCCGAGCTCGAGCACTTCGCAGTCGGTCTGCGGCGCCACGAGGGAGAAGAGGAAGCGGCCGGTGGTCGGCTCGACCTGGCGCGAGCGCTGCTCGGGAGGAAGGCCGCGCTCGCGCTCGGAGGCGTCCTCCCCCTCGAGGCGTTCGAGCACGACGCGCACGCGTTCGTCGAGCATGGGCCGGAAACTATCGTGGACCTCGTGCGCGCCGAGCTGAGCATCGAGATCGCGCGGACGCCGGCGGACGTCTACTCCTACCTCACCGACGTCTCGAACCTGCCAACCTGGCAGGCGGGCGTGAAGAGCGCGAGGCTGCGCGACGGGCGGATCGAGGAGGCGCGCTCACTGCTCGGACGCGAGCTCAACACCAAGCTGGAGATCGTCGAGCAGGAGGAGCCGCGCCTGTTCACGCTGCGCGCGCTGGACAGCCCAGTGCCGTTCACCGTCCGCCACGAGCTCGAGCCCGCCGGCGGCGGGACCCGGCTGACCGTGACGGCCGAGGGAAACGTCCCCGGTTTCGCCGCGGGGCTCCTTGCGCGACGGGCCGAGAAGCAGTTCCGCAAGGACTTCGAGCGGCTGAAGGAGATCCTCGAGAGCTAGCTAGCGCTCGGCCTCGACCGCGTCGCGCACCCAGCAGTCCGGGCGGTGGCCGTTCACGATCCCGCACGCCTCCATGGAGGAGTAGACGGTCGTCGGGCCGACGAAGCGAAACCCGGCAGTCTTCAGCCTCCGCGAGAGCTCCTTCCCGTCCGGCGCGTCGCGGTACTCCCACATGAGCTCGTCGAGCGGCGTCCCGGTCTCGCGCAGGCCGAGCGTCGCGCGCGCGTTTGCGATCGTCGCCTCGATCTTGCCGCGGTGCCGGATGATCCCCGCTTCGCCGAGCAGCCGCTCGACGTCACGCTCGCAGAAGCCCGCGACTCGCTCGGGATCGAAGCCTGCGAAGGCGCACCGGAACGCCTCGCGCTTGCGCAAAACCGTGATCCACGCGAGGCCTGACTGGAAGCCTTCGAGGCACAGGCGCTCGTACAGACCGCGCTCGTCCCGCACCGGCCGCCCCCATTCTTCGTCGTGGTACGCGACGTACGCGGGGTCGGTCGTCGGCCAGCAGCGGATTGGCTCGGCCATCCCTCGAAGCCTAGAGTCCACACATGTCCTGGCAGTGCTCGGCGTGCTCTGCGACGAACCCGGACGGCACGGGGTTCTGCGGTCAGTGCGGCGCCGCGGGCCCGGTCGCGAGCACGGCCGCGCTGCGCTCGGAGCGGCGGCTCGTCACTGCGCTGTTCGCAGACATCTCCGGGTTCAGCGAGCTGACGGGACGAGTCGACACCGAGGAGCTCCTCGAGGTGATCGACCCGGTCGTCACGGCGCTCAGCAACGTGGTCGGCCGGTATGGCGGCGTGGTCGAGAAGTACGCCGGGGACGCGATCCTGGCGCTGTTCGGCGCGCCGGTCGCCCACGACGACGACGCAGCCCGTGCGCTGCGCACCGCCGAGGCAATGCACCGGGAGCTCGCGGAGCTCGTGCCCGAGCTCGGGCCCGCGGCGTCGAGCCTCCGGCTCCACATCGGCGTCAACTCCGGCCACGGGATCGGCCGCGTGCTCGGCAGCGACGTGCGGCTCGACTACGGCGTGCTCGGCGACGTCGTCGTGCTGGCGCAGCGGCTGGAAGCGTCGGCGCCGCCGGGCGAGACCTACGTCGGCGAGACGACCTACGAGCTGACCCGGAAACAGTTCGACCTCGAGCCGCTCGGCGAGCTCACGGTGAAAGGGAAGGCGGAGCCCGTGCCGGCCTGGCGGCTCGCCGGGCTCAGGGCCGACGCCGGCGTAACTGCCGTTCGGGAGCCGGCGCTCGCCGGCCGTGGACGGGAGCAGGCCGAGCTCGGCGAGCTGGTCGACCGGCTCGGCGAGGCGCGCGGGGGCGTCGGCTTCGTGATCGGTGAAGCGGGCGCGGGAAAGACAGTGCTTTGCGAGGCAATTCGCGCCCGTGCCGAGCGCGCAGGGCTGCAGTGGCTCGCTGCGCGCTGCATCTCCTACGGCGGCGAGCTCGCCTACTGGCCGTTCGCCGACCTGTTCCGGCGTGTTTTCGGGCTCGTGGACGCCCGGCAGCCGGAAGCCTTCGGCGTGCTCGAGGGGCGCCTCGCCGAACTCGGCCTTCAGGAAGCGCTGCCCTTCGTCGCCACCCTCTGCGGAATCGAGGGTGCACCGGCGACCCCGCTGGGAGCACAGACGTTCCAGGTGCGTCTGCACGAGTCGGTCGTCGCCGTCTTGCGGGCGCTGGCGACCCGAGAGCCGACGGCCCTTCACCTCGACGACCTCCACTGGGCAGACGGCCCAACCGTCGAGCTCCTCCGCAAAGTTCTTCAGCTCTGCAGCGAGGCGCCCCTGCTCGTCCTGGTCTCGTCCCGGCCGGATGCGCTCACCGCCATAGCGGAGCTCGAGGCAACGGTCGACGGCGCCGACGTCCGCCTCGACCTCGCGCCGCTCGCCGAGCCGGCGGTCCGGGAGATCGCCACGGGAATCCTCGGCGCGCCGCCGGCGCGCTCCCTCGTCGCCGAGCTCCTCGAACGCACGCGTGGCAACCCGTTCTTCGTCGAGGAGGTGACCCGGTCGCTGATGGAGCGCGACGAGCTCGAGCAAGATGCCGGCGAGTGGCGCACGCGTCCCGGCTGGGAGGCCGACCAGGTCCCGCTCACGGTAGAAGGCATCCTGGCCGCGCGCGTCGACGCGCTCGGAGAGCCGGAGCGCGACGCGCTCGAGGTGCTGTCGATCATCGGCCGACGCGCCGACGGCGAGCTGGCGCGTGCAGTCAGCGGCGAGATCGACGCGGCCGTCCCCACGCTCGTTGCTGCCGGGCTGCTCGACGGGCCAGACGAGAAGAGCCAAGTCCTCACGTTTCACCACCCGCTGATCCAGCAGGTCGTCTATTCGCGACTTCTCCGCCGCCGCCGCGCGCGCCTGCATACCCTCGTGGGCGCCGCCGCGGAGACGCTGTACGGCGTGGACGACGCGTCCGTAGACCTCTTCGCGCGGCACTTCTACCTCGGCGAGGAGCCGCAGAAGGCGTACCCGCACCTGTTGCGCGCCGCCGACCGTGCCGAGCGGCTGTATGCGAACGAGCAGGCTCTCACCCAGCTGCGCCGCGCGCTCGAGCTGACCGCAACCGTCGCCGCGGCAGACGACGAGAGGTTGGCGCTTCTCCTGCGCTGCGCCAAGCTCGAGGACACGGTCGGGCGCTACGAGGAGGCTCGCTACCTCTACCACGAGGTAGCCGAGACGGGCCACGTCCGCGCAGCGATCGGCGAGATCGAGGCGCTGCGCAAGCTCGGGCGGTTGCCGTGGGACGAAGCCGTCGAGCTCCTGGAGCGCGCCCGGGCAACATGTCTCGACCCGGCGGACGTCGCGGCACTCGCGCTCGAAGAAGGATTGCTGCAGCGCCAGCGCGGCGAGACGGATGCGGCAGTCGACGCACTGCAGAGGGGTCTCGTCGCCGTCTCCGGGCACGACTCGGGGCTCGAGGGAGAGCTTCTCCTGGAGCTCGGGTATACGCTCACGTTCGCCGGCGGAGCCGAGGATGGCCTGTCTCATGTGAGCCGGGCACGCCGCGTGTTCGAGCACACCGGAGATCTGCCGCGGCTGGCGATGACGCTCCGCATGCTCGGAGGCATCCAGTCCGATCTCGCGGACGCAGCGGACGATCGTGAGGGGCTGGAGCGAGCTCGGGAGACGCTCGAGCAGGCACACGCACTGGCGCGCCGGATCGGAAACGCCGAGGAGCAGGCGGCGTCCCTGATGAACCTGGGTGTCATTCTCGGGCAGCTCGGAGAGTTCGAAACCGCACTCGAGGTCGACCGCGCCGCCCTTGCAGCCTTCGAGAGTGCAGGGCTGAAGAGAGGCGTCGCCTGCGCCTGCTGCAACATCGCAAGCCATCTGACCGACCTGGCGCGGTGGGAGGAGGCCCTCGACACCGGCCGCCGTGCATTGGAGGTGGCCACCGAGATCGACATGCCGTACTGGATCACCGGCGCTCTGCTCTCCATCGCCCAGTCCGAGCTCGCGCTCGGCAACCCCGAGCCCTCGGCCGCGGCCGCAGAAGAGGCGGTCGAACGGGCCCTCGCACACGGCCTTCAGGAGCGCGCCCAGTGGGCTCTTCACGACGCGATCGCCGCCTACGAGGCGCTCGGAAACCACGAGCGCGCGGCTGAGCTTCGAGGGCAGGCAGGCGAGCTCGCACGGGATTGAGCGAGCGCAGTTTCCCGACGCGACCGCCGATGTGTCCCCGGAAACGCCGAACGACCCCCGTCCGCGGGTTGCCGAGCGAACGGGTTTCTTGTATCTCTCAGCTCTGGGCCGGGGAGGTCCGTTCAGGAAGGGGAGGGAGAGGCCGGTGTCGGCCAACGAAGGCGCGAAGTGGCTCGCGGTGTGGGGTGTCGCCCGACGAGTTGCGGTGCCTGCGATTGCGCTGCTGCTCGGAGTGGCAGCGATGGCGCTGCTCCGCGACGCGGGGACGGTGAAGCTCCCGTCGGTCGGCTCGGGCTCTCGCTTCAGCTCACCGCCGCCGGAGAAAGTGGTCGTCACGGCTCCGGCGCGGGCCACGCACCCGCCCCATCACCCAGCCGGGCCGCCCGCGACGCACAGCGCCGCGCAGACGACTGTCACTCCCGCGACCGGGGCCGGTTCGACGGCACGGCCTTCCACCCCCGCTTCAGCTGCTCCGCTCGCACCCGTTTCGCATCGCGCCGCGGTCGTACACAACCCGCCGGCACGGAAGCCTGCTCCGCACGCCGCCCCCCGCACGGCCGAACCGACACCGGCTCCGATTCCTGCGCCGGATGCGGCAGCCAGGGCGCCGGCCTCCCATGGGCGGGCGCTCGGGCATTCGAAGCCTCATCCCCCCGGCCTCGCACGCGGGCACGATGCGCACGTGACGCTGCCCTCGCGCTCGCGCCCGCATCCGCAGCACGGCCCGCCCGCGCACGCCCGCGCTCCTGGACACGTCCACCACGGCCCGCACAGCACGCCGCCCGGCCACCGGCGTCACACCCCTCCCGGACTGGCTCGCAAGGGTGGGACTCCGCGGCCTGGCCACGTCCCTCCGCAGTGGCCGCCCGGGCGGGACCACGGCCACGAAGAACACCACTCGCACGGGGAATCCCACGGCGAAGGCCACTCGCACGGACGGGGTCACAACCACTGAGGCCGCTGCCGCGACGCACGTCCCCGCTGGGGCTCGGGCTCCGGCTGCGGTTGATGCTCACCTTGACGGCCGTCGCGATCCTGCCGGTCGCGTGCGTCTCCTACGTGATAGTCCGGGACGAAGCCCGCAACGTCACCCGCACCGCCGAGTTCGAGGTGCGCGACGCCGCCCAGAGCGCCCAGGCGCGGTTCTCGCGGCTCCTCGACCAGCGCCAGCTGCAAGCGGTAGCGGCCGCGGCCTCACCGGCGCTGCAGTCGGCGATCGCCCGCGACGACCGGAGGAGCCTCGCGCGCTACGCCCGTCGGAAGGACCTGCTGATCCAGGTCGGCGGCCGAACCTACGGACGCCGGATCGCGGATGCCTTCCCTGCTAGCGCGGAGCTCGTGAGCGGCGGCCGGGCCGTCGGCTCGGTCGTCTCGCGGCTTCCCGCCGACGGCGCGACGCTGCGACGGCTTGCTGCGGGGGCCCCGGAAGGAGTGCGAGTCGTGTACGACGGGCTCGAAGGCTCGCCGCCGCCGCAGACCGGGCGCCAGACCGGGCGCGGCGTGACGCTGCCGCTGGCGCAGCAGATCCGTGTCCGGGCCTACCTCCCGACCTCGATCGAGTCGCATCGGAGGACCGCCGCCTACCTCCGGGTCGCCGAGGCCGGGCTGCTCGCGCTCCTGGCCCTGATGCTGCTCACGCTCATCCTCGCGCGCCCTCTCCTGCGCGCGTTCCGCTGGACCGAGGAGCAGGCGAGCGAGGCGCGCATCGACGCGCTCACCGGGCTGGCGAACCGCCGCGCCCTCGAGGAGATCCTCGCCGCCGAGATCTCCCGCGCCCAGCGCTTCGCGCACCAGCTCGCCGTCGTTCTGCTCGACCTCGACCGCTTCAAGGAGATCAACGACTCCTTCGGCCATGCCGCCGGCGACGTAATGCTGCGGGCGGTCAGCCGCCTCCTCACCTCGCTCGCGCGCCAGGGAGACACGGTCGCGCGCTGGGGCGGCGAGGAGTTCGTCGTCGTCCTGCCCGAGACGGACCTCGCCGGCGCCCGTCGCTTCGCCGAACGGCTCCGCCGCACGATCGAGGCGCATGCGGTCGGCGACATGAAGACGAGCGCAAGCTGCGGCGTCGCGACCATGCTCCCGGGGGACAGCGTCGAAGAGCTGCTCGGCGCCGCCGACCGGGCCCTGTACCAGGCGAAGTCGAACGGCCGGAACCGGACCGAGAGCGCGGTCCGCGGCCCCAGCCCGGCCGCTGCCTGAGAAGCGTAGGTTCTGCGGGACGGTCGAACCAGAGGAGGTCGGCATGAGCGAAGCGAAGCGGGTGCTCGAGCAGGCAATCGAGTACTGGAACGCCGGCGATCGCGAAGCGTGGACGACGCTGTACGCCGAGGATGTGGTCTACGAGGCACCCGGGGGGCAGCGGATCACGGGACTGGCTGACCTGAAGGAGAAGTACTTCGACGCGCTCCTGACTGCAGCTCCGGATCGCGCGAGCCGCGATGCCGTCCTGATTGCCGATGGCGAGTATGTGGTGGAGCAGGCGCGTTACGTCGGCACGCACACGGGTCCGCTGCGCAATCCGGATGGAGCGGAAGTTCCCGTGACGGGGAAGCCGTTCGACTTTCCCTTCGTAGGGATCTTTCACGTCCAGAGCGGCAAGATCCGCTCGATCCGCATCTACTACGACCAGCTCGAGCTCTTGATGCAGCTGGGGCTGATTCCTGGAGCGACGCCTACCTAGGCAAGAGATCCCGCGAGCCGGCGCTGTAGCGCTGGCGACCCTCGACAGCGGGCCACCCTCGCTGTAGGGTCGCCCACATGGTGCGCCGCATGCGCACGCTGAGCACCGTCGTGGTCGCTGCCCTGGCCGCCGCAGGGATCGCTGCCGCCGCAGGTGACGCGCGGCCGTGCCATCCCGATCTCCCGGGCACGCGTTCGCTGACGGTCACGGGCGAGGTCACCGGCTACCGGTTCGCGGGTCGAGGCATGCTCGTCGCTTCGGTCCAGACGAAGCGGTGTGCAGGCCTCGCTCGCTGGAACTACGCGGCGAGCGCGCACGCAACAGCGTCGGTCTCCTGCCGCGGAGCGAAGGTGCGCGGTTCCGGCGCCGCGGCCGCGCACCTCGTCGCGGCGCGCGGCGACCGCCTGGTGCGAGTCAAGCTCGCGCCCGACGGGGTCGACCGGCCCGACCGGCTCGATGTGATCGCGCGAGGGACGGGCCACAGGATCGCGTCGTGGCCGCTGATCGATCGGCCCGCGCGGGTCGTCCTCTACGGAGGGATCGCCATCCTGTCGGCGGCCAAGAGGGACGCGCTCTACGCGCTACGCATCTCGGACGGCCGCATCGCGATGCTCGGGGTCGCTCGCGCGGGTGACCGCCCGATCATCGGCCGGGAAGGCATCGCCTACCAGGACGGTCTCTCGCTGAAGCGGGCCGCGGCGAGCCACGCGACCCTGAAGTTCGTCCCGCTCGCCGCCGTCGAGCGCCAGCTGACTCTCGCCGATCGGGAGATCCAGACCCACTGGAAGATCACGGCGATCGGCATGGACGGCAGGCGGGTCGCCTTCGCGGTTCACGATCCTGCGGACAGGTGCGACATCGTCAAGTTCTGGACCCCGCCGTGGCACTTCGTCGCGCGTGTGACCCACCCGAGTGCGGCGACCTGCGTGCCCGGCCACCGCGCCGGCGGTGTCACCGACGTCGCGACGGCCGGTAATCGCCTGGTCTGGACGACGCGCTACGGGAACAGGACACGGGTTCTCGCGGCATCGTCGATCGGTTGCAGGGAGTGGGTCGTCGCGCGGCCGGCTCCCGGCGTGGCCGTCCCGGCCCTCGCCGGGGACGGAGACGTGCTCGCCTATGCGTCGAGCGGCGCGGTTGGAGTGGTCGAAGCGGAGTCGGACGACTGGTACGGAGAGGTGCTCTCGCGATCTCCCGTCCCGGTGACCGCGATCTCTGTCGACAGCGACCGGGTCGCGACGCTGTATCGCGACGGGACGGTGACGGTCCTGAGCGAGCGTGGGGCTCTCGTCAGCCGCTTTGCCGCCGGGTCGGCTCGCGCGATCGCGCTTCGTGGAGACACGGTTGCCGTCCTGCGCACCGGGCGCCTCGACGTCTACAGCGCTGCGACGGGGCTCCGGGCCCACTCATGGCGCGTCCCGGCCGACGCGCGCTCGGTCGATCTCCACTACGGGATTGCTGTGCTGGCCGCCGGCGACGACGTCTTCGCGTTGAACGTCGCCACCGGCCGCACCGCACGCCTGCTGCATGCTCCCGGCCGCGTGGCCGCGCAACTCGATTCGCCCGGCGCCGTCGTCCAGTACAACGCCGGCGGGCACGGCTCTCTCCGCTTCATCCCGATGAGCACGATCGAGGCGCGTACGCGCTAGCCCGGAAGCTCGAGCACGATCATGCCGTCGACGACCCGCACGGGGTAGGTCTCGACGGGCTCGGTCGCCGGCAGTGAGATCGGCCGACCGGTCGAGAGCTCGAACTGCGATCCGTGCCGGGGGCAGACGACGCAGCAGCGCTCCTCGTCCCAGTCGCCCTCGCAGAGCGGGCCGTCGTCGTGCGAGCAGCGATCCTCGATCGCGTACAGCTCGCCGCCGCAGTTGTAGACGCCGACGAAGAGGTTCCCCTGGCGGACGATCTTCGACGAGCCGGGCGGGAACTCGTCGGCCGCAGCGACCTCGATCTCCGGCACGTCTAACTCAGGTCGAGCTCGTCGAAGCCGGCCAGGCCCTCGGGGAGCGGCGTCCCCTTTGCCTTGTGGAGCGCGACCTTGAGCGTCGTGAGGCCGAGCATCGCGCACTTCAGGCGCACCGGCGTGAGCGGGACGCCGATCTCGGCGAGCAGCTCTTCTTTGTCCAGCGCGGCGACCTCGTCGGCCGTCCGGCCCTTCGTCATCTCCATCAGCATCGAGGTGGCCGCCTGCGAGATCGCGCAGCCGCGGCCCGAGAACTTCACCTCGTCGATCGTCTCGCCGTCCTCGCCGAACTCGACGTAGATCGAGACCTCGTCGCCGCAGAGCGGGTTCTGGCCCTCGGCTTCGGCGTCGGCGTCCTCGATCACCCCGTGCCCGCGCGGGTTCTTGTAGTGGTCGAGAATGACCTCGCGGTACAGGCTCTCGAGTCCGGCGTCCATCAGGCAAACACCTTACGGACGGCGTGCAGCCCGTCGACGAGCTGGTCGATCTCCTCGGGGATGGTGTAGAGGTAGAAGCTCGCCCGGTTGGTGGCCGCCACGCCGAGCTTGTGCATCAGCGGCTGGCAGCAGTGATGCCCGGCGCGGATCGCGACGCCCTGCAGATCGAGGATCTGCGCGACGTCGTGAGGATGGATGTCCTCGAGATTGAAGGAGACGATGCCGGCGCGCCGGTCGGCAGGCGGGCCGTAGAGCTTGATCCCCGGAACCTCGGCCAGCCGCCCGAGCGCGTACGCGGCGAGCTCGTGCTCGTGCGCCTCGATCGCGTCCAGGCCGACCCCTTCGAGATAGTCGATCGCCGCTCCGAGGCCGACGGCCTCCGCCATCGGCGCCGTGCCCGCCTCGAACTTGTGCGGCAGCTCGCCCCACGTCGTCTTCTCGAGGCGCACCGAGCTGATCATGTGGCCGCCGGTGAGGAACGGATCCATCGCGAGCAGCAGCTCCGTGCGTCCCCAGAGCGCGCTCGCACCGCTCGGCCCGCACATCTTGTGGCCCGAGATCGCGAGGAAGTCCACGCCGAGCGCCTGGAGGTCGATCTTCGTGTGCGGCGCTCCCTGCGCGGCATCGCAGACGTAGATCGCGCCCTGCGCGTGCGCCCACTCGGCGAGCTTCGCGACCGGGTTGATCGTGCCGAGCGAATTCGAGATCAGGTTCGTGGCGACGACCTTGACGCGCCCGTCGCGAGTGACCTCGTCCAGCGTCGAGAGGTCGAGCTCACCCTGCTCGTCGAGCGGGATCATCCGCAGCCCGGCGCCGGTCTTGCCGGCGATGAACTGCCAGGGGACGAAGTTCGAGTGGTGCTCGAGCTCGGTGACGACGACGAGGTCGCCCGGGCCGAGGTTCGAGAGCCCCCAGGCGTACGCGACGAGGTTGATCCCCTCGGTCGCGTTGCGGGTGAAGATCACCTCGCGCGCGTCGGGCGCGTTGAGGAACGTCCGCACCCGCTCGCGCGCGTGTTCGAGCGCCTCGGTCGCGCGCTCGGCGAGCACGTAGACGCCGCGGTGGACGTTCGCGTACGAGGTCTCGTAGAACTCCGTCATCGCGTCGAGCACCTGGCGCGGCTTCTGCGAGCTCGCGGCCGAATCGAGGAACGCGAGCGGCTTGCCGTGGATCTCCTGCTCGAAGATCGGGAAGTCGCGCCGCAGCACGTGTGCGTCCAGCTTGGTCACGGCGCTTGTAGCCATCTCGATCATCGTAACGAGGCCGCTATCGTCCGCCGCCGATGTCCTCGGATTACGTCTACACGATGTATCGGGCCGACAAGTTCTACGGCCCCGACCGGCAGGTGCTCGCGAACATCTCGCTCTCGTTCTTGCCCGGAGCGAAGATCGGTGTGCTCGGCCCGAACGGCGCCGGCAAGTCGACTCTGCTGCGGATCATGGCCGGCAAGGACGAGCCGTCGTCCGGCGTTGCCGAGCTCGCGCCCGGCGCGACCGTGGGGGTGCTCGAGCAGGAGCCGGAGCTCGATCCGGCCAAGGACGTGCGCGGCAACGTCGAGGACGGCGTCCGGCCGCTGCGCGACCTACTCGACCGCTTCAACGAGATCAGCGCCGCGTTCGCGGAACCGGATGCGGACTACGACGCGCTCCTCGCCGAGCAGGCGAAGGTGCAGGACGCGATCGACCGCGCCGACCTGTGGCAGCTGGACGACCGGCTCGACCACGCGATGGACGCGCTCCGCCTACCGGAAGGAGACCGCGACGTCGAGACGCTCTCGGGCGGCGAGCGGCGGCGCGTAGCGCTCTGCCGGCTCCTCCTCTCGGCCCCCGACCTGCTCCTGCTCGACGAGCCCACGAACCACCTCGACGCGGAGTCCGTGCTCTGGCTCGAGCGCTTCCTCGAGAGCTACAAGGGCACCGTCGTCGCCGTCACCCACGACCGCTACTTCCTCGACAACGTCGCCGGCTGGATCCTCGAGCTCGACCGCGGCCGCGGCATCCCGTTCCAGGGCAACTACTCCTCCTGGCTCGAGCAGAAGCAGGAGCGGCTCGCTCACGAGGAGAAGACGGAGTCGGCGCGCCGCCGCACGCTGGCGCGTGAGCTCGAGTGGGTGCGCGCGAGCCCGCGCGCCCGCCACGCGAAGGCGAAGGCGCGGCTCGGCGCGTACGAGCGCCTGCTCGCCGAGGAGCAGAACGTCAAGCTCGACCGCGTCGAGATCCACATCCCGCCCGGCCCGCGGCTCGGCGACGTCGTGATCGAGGCCGACGGCGTGCGCAAGGGCTTCGGCGACCGCCTGCTCGTGGACGACCTCACCTTCTCGCTCCCGCCGGCGGGCATCGTCGGCGTGGTGGGCCCGAACGGCGCCGGCAAGACGACCCTGTTCCGCATGATCGCGGGCGAGGAGCAGCCCGACGACGGGACGCTCCGCATCGGCGACACCGTCGAGCTCGCCTACGTCGACCAGGCGCGCGCCGACCTCGACCCGGCGAACAACGTGTGGAAGGAGATCTCCGGCGGCCACGACACGATCGAGCTCGGCAAGCGCGAGGTGAACTCGCGCCAGTACGTCTCGTGGTTCAACTTCAAGGGCTCCGACCAGCAGAAGCGCGTCTCGGATCTGTCGGGCGGCGAGCGGAACCGCGTCCACCTCGCGAAGCTCCTGCGCTCGGGCGGCAACGTGTTGCTCCTCGACGAGCCGACCAACGACCTCGACGTCGACACCCTGCGCGCGCTCGAGGAGGCGCTACTCGAGTTCGCCGGCTGCGCGGTGGTGATCACGCACGACCGCTGGTTCCTCGACCGCGTCGCGACCCATATCCTCGCCTTCGAGGGGAACAGCGAGACGATCTGGTTCGAGGGCTCGTGGGGCGACTACGTCGAGTGGATGAAGGAGACGCGAGGCCCGGACGCGCTCGAGCCGCACCGGATCAAGTACAAGCCGCTCGTCCGGGGATGATCTCCAGCGGCCGAGTAGGCTCCGATCGTGGACGAGATTGCACCGGGCGTCTGGCACTGGAGAGCGCTCCGGCAGACGATC
>JAICLM010000016.1 GCA_025927435.1 Thermoleophilia bacterium
GAGGGTGAGCGCGTAGGCGTCGACGATCCATTGCAGATCGGTGAAGGAGGTGCTCAACTCCCTGTCGATGTCCGGCAGGGCGACGTTGACTACCGTGATGTCGAGGAGCAGCATGAAGACCGCCACGCACACCACGATCAAGACGCGCCATTTCCGCTCCACTGACAGGAAACTAATCGAGAAGGAGTCGACTACGGCGCTGCGAAAGGTCAGCAGGGATGGCGCTCACGCGGTTACTCAACCGTCCGCTTGCGCGGACGGCCGATAACGGTCCTTCGATGCCCAGGGTGATCGCCTTCGCGAATCAGAAGGGCGGCGTCGCGAAGACGACGACGACGCTCAACCTCGGCGTGGCGCTCGCGGAGCAGGGCCTGCGCGTGCTGCTCGTCGACCTCGACCCGCAGGGCAACCTGACGATGTCGCAGGGCTGGAACCCCGACGAGATCGATCGCTCGATGTTCGACGTCCTGGTCCATCGGCTGCCGATCAGCGAGATCGTGCGCTCGAACGAGCTCGACGTCGCCGTCTCCTCCATCGACCTCGCCGGTGCGGAGCTGGCCCTCGCCTCGATGATCGGGCGCGAGCGCGCGCTCGAGAAGGCGCTGCTGCCGGTGCGTGAGAGCTACGACTTCGTCCTCATCGACACGCCGCCGTCGCTCGGTCTGCTGACGATCAACGCACTGGTCGCGGCCGACGGCGTGATCGTCCCCGTCCAGTGCGAGTACCTCTCGCTGCGTGGGCTCGTCCAGCTGGAGAACACCCTGTCGATGATCCGCGAGAACCTCAACCCGAACGTCGGGATCCAGGGCATCCTCGCGACGATGTTCGACCGGCGGCTCCTTCATTCCCGCGAGGCCGTCGAGATCCTGAAGGAGAACTTCGGCGATCTCGTCCTCAACACGAAGATCCGCAAGACGGTGCGCTACGCCGAGGCGCCGGTGAAGGGGCAGTCGATCTTCAAGTACGACCCGAGCGGCGAGGCCGCCTCGATGTACCGTGACCTGGCGAAGGAGGTGCTCGATGGCGCGTCGGCGCGCCAGCATGCGTGAAGGCCCGCTAGCGGAGCTGTTCCGGGCGACCGAGGCTGCGCAGAAGCAGGCGGAGAGCGGCGCGACCGAGCCTCCGCCCGAGGACGCAGCCGCCGCCGCTCCGGAAGCGCCGGCCGAGCCGGACGAGCGGACGGTCGAGCACGTCCCGAGCTGGGAGGAGACCGGGGTCGAGACCCCGACGCCGCCCACGCCTACGCCCGACCCGCAGCCGGGTCCGCCGCTCCCCGACCCGCAGCCGCCGGCTCCGACCCCGGGTCCCGAACCGCTGCCGCCGTCCGAGCCCGAGCTGCATCCCGAGAACCTGCCGCCGGTCTCGCGCTACCTCGAACCCCTGCCGGAGTCGCCTCCGCGGCTGCACCGGACCGGCGCCGAGACAGGCGCTTATCTCGCCGTGATCAAGGTCGTCGGCGTCGGCGGCGCCGGCCTCAACGCCGTGAACCGGATGATCGACGCCGGCATCAGCCAGGTCGAGTTCATCGCCGTCAACACCGACATCCAGCAGCTGCGGACGAGCGACGCTCCCGTCAAGATCCACATCGGGCGCGAGCTCACGCAGGGTCTCGGCTCCGGCGCCGACCCCGACGTCGGGCGTCGCGCCGCCGACGAGGCGTACGACGAGCTGAAGCAGGAGCTGCGCGGGTCCGACATGGTCTTCGTCGCCGCCGGCGAGGGTGGCGGCACCGGCTCTGGCGCGGCCCCGATCGTCGCGCGGATCGCGCGCGAGGTCGGCGCGCTCACGGTCGGCATCGTCACCACCCCGTTCAAGTTCGAGGGGACGAAACGACGCAGCCAGGCGGAGCAGGGGATCGTCGAGCTCCGCAACGCCTGCGACACGACGATCGTGATCCCGAACGACCGGCTGCTCGAGGTGCTCGAGCGCTCCACCTCCATGCTCGACGCGTTCAAGGTCGCCGACGACGTCCTCCGCCAGGGCGTCCAGGGAATCTGCGACCTGATCACGATGCCCGGCCTGATCAATCTCGACTTCGCCGACGTGCGCACCATCATGTCCGACTCGGACACGGCCCTCATGGGCATCGGCTTCTCGTCCTCGACCGGCGACGGGCGGGCGAAGGAGGCGGCCGAGCGGGCTCTGCGCTCGCCGCTGATCGACGCGGAGATCACGGGCGCGCGGGGCATCCTGCTCTCGATCGCGGGAGGCGACGACCTCACGCTCGTCGAGGTGAACGACGCCGCCGAGGTGATCCGCGGCGCCGCGACCGACGACACGAACATCATCTTCGGCGCGACGGTCGACGACCGCCTCAACGGCCAGGTCTGGGTGACGGTGGTCGCCACCGGCTTCGGCGGCCGTGGCCGCCGCCCGCGCGGCGACTTCGGCGCGCCGCCGGCCGAGCAGCGACGCCCGACGGGCGAGGGCGGCGACCTCGACGTGCCGTCCTTCCTCAAGAGCTGACGCGGCCGCGGCGG
Source organism: Thermoleophilia bacterium (assembly GCA_025927435.1). Lineage (GTDB taxonomy): Bacteria > Actinomycetota > Thermoleophilia > Gaiellales > Gaiellaceae > Palsa-739. The sequence continues at coordinate 2,481 of JAICLM010000016.1, forward strand.
TGGATCCGTACCTCGCCATCGCCTCGAAGCGCGACGAGCGCGCGTACGCCGAGACGCCGGTTCCCACCGAGGTGCGCGATCGCATCCTCGACGCCGGCCGGCTCACGGGAAGCTCGAAGAACCGGCAACGGTGGGAGTTCGTCGTGATTTCCGGCCCGGCCAGAGATCGCCTGGCGGAGGCGGTCTACGCGCCCGAGAACGTCGGCTCGGCGGCGCTCGTAGTGGCGATCGTCGGCGAGGCGGGCGCCTTCGACACCGGCCGCTGCGCGCAGAACATGATGCTCGGGGCCTGGGGCGACGGTGTCGTCTCGTGCCCGAACGGGATCCGCGATGCCGATGCCGCGGCGGAGATCTGCGGCGGCGAGGTGCGCGCGATCCTGTCCTTCGGCTACCCGGCGCGGCCCCGAGACCCTGCGAGCCGCAGCGCGGAGGAGTGGTCGGCGAGGGCCAACCGGAAACCGCTTTCCGAATTGGTGCGCGAGGTCGGGTAGCCGGCGCGGCACCGCGGTCTGGTGTCGGCAAACGCATCGAATAGGCTCGTCGCGTCGACGTGGAATGCGATGCGCACCGTCGCCGCCGCGCGGGTCTGCAGCCGCACCAGGCCGTCGGGCGCACGCTCGAGGCACCCGGTGGAGGCGTGCCAGTACGGCGACCAGCGCACTGCGACCCGATAGGTGCCACCGCGCGAGACGCTGAGGCGAAGCCGTGACTCGTGGAGTGCGAGCACCGAGGGACGGCCCGGGCCCGTGACGATCGGCTGCGGCTGCGGCACGGCGTAGATCGAGACGTTCCGACCGACGAAGACCTCCCGCAGCCCGGCCCGTCCGCTTCGGACGAGTCTCGCCTCCTGTTTCGAGCTGTGATCCGGCGGCGCGTCCGTGAGCACGACGTACGCGACGCCCAGTCGGCGGAGCCAGGCCACGTACTCCGCCGTCGTGAACCGCCGGTAGAGGAGCGCCGCCACGGGGTGGTCGTCCTGGCGGAACCAGCCGCGCACGAGCGGGATGTCCGCCCGGGCGAGATACAGCGCTGGCCAATGGTCGACCGTGTCCACCGCCTCCACGCGGTACCCCGTGCGCAGATGCGTTCGCAGGTAGGACACGGGAGCGGGCCACACTCTCGGATTCGCGGAGCGGTCGGCCACGCTGCTCGTCCAGCTGGTCACCAGGGGGAAGACGTTCCAGGCGGCCGCGAGCGCGACCGCCGCGAGCACGGGCGGCAGCGGGCGCCAGCGCCGCAGCGCGGCCACGAGCAGCGCGAGCGGCAGGGCGAGGAGCCGCATGCGCGCGATGTTGTGGCCGAGCCCGGTCGGGATCACGTAGATCAGCACGACGGCCAGCAGGTAGACGACGAGAACGCCACGCAGGCCTCGCGCACGCTCGAGGCGCCACGTGAGTGCGAGCAATCCCAGGCAGAACGCGGCGGCCTGGACCGCCTCCCCGGCGGGGAAGGCCATGTTGCCCACCGGGAACAGGTGCAACGTGACCAGCTCGGCCACCGTCGCGACCGCAACCGCAACCGCCGGCACCGCTGCGGCGCCGAGCGGCAGCGCCGGGCTGCGTCCCAGTGCACTGCCCACCAGGACCACCGCGAGCATGACGAACGCCACGGGGCTCGCGGCGAGCACGAGGATGATCAGCACCGCTCCGGTCCAGCGCCGGCCGGCCTGGAGGGCGAGCAGGCAGGGCAGTGCGAGCGCGACGCCGAGCATGAGCGGCAGTTCGCCCGTGAGGATCACGCCCGGCCAGACGAGCGCGAACGAGCGGCCCGCCCAGAGCGCGGACACGCCCCATTCCCGCTCGAGCAGGCGGGCGAATGAGCCGGCAGCCACGGCGACCGTGAGCACGGAGAGCAGCGCAATGCCGAGCAGCGCGGCGAGCGGGTAGTAGAGGACGCTGTAGCCCACGAAGGCGTAGCGGCCCGCGTACCAGAAGTTGTCCCAGAGCGTGAAGCCGTGCAGGAGGAAGAGCCTCCGCTGGTACTCGTGCGCCGCCAGGTCGCCGCCCGGCGGGCCGAGCCAGACGAGGAGCAATGCGGCCGTCGCGGCCAGGCCTGCGCAGAGCGCGGCCTCGGGCACGACCGGCAGCTTCAGCCGCCAGGGCGCACGTTCGTCGGCCGCGAACGAGACGTCCCCCATGTCCGCAAAGCGTACGCTCGGGAGATGCGGGGCGCGTTAGCAGCCGGTCATCCGCTCACGGCCGGGGCCGGAGCCGACGTTCTGCGCGCCGGCGGCAACGCCGTTGACGCCTGCGTCGCGGCTGCGGCCGTCTCCTGGGTCTGCGAGAGCCCCCTGACCGGCCCGGGCGGAGGCGGATTCCTCCTCGTCCACACCGCGCCGGACTCGCGCACGAGGCTGCTCGACTTCTTCGTCTCGGTGCCGGAGCGGACGGCGTCGCCGGGTGACCTCGTCGGCGTCGTCGTCGACTACGGCGACTCGCAGCAGACCTTCTACACCGGTCCGATGTCCGTGGCGGTGCCGGGGGCCGCCCTCGGGGTCTGGGAGGCTCATCGCCGCTGGGGGACCATGCGGTGGGCGGAGCTGCTCGCTCCCGCGGTGAGCCTGGCCCGCGGCGGGGTCGTTCTCAACGAGATCCAGGCGTTTCTCCATCGCATCCTCGACCCGCTGCTGCGGTACTCCCCCGAGGGCGACGCGCTGTACGGCCCAGGGCGCATGCTGTTGGAGGGGGAACGGTTCGCCATGCCGGAGCTGGCCGACACCCTGGAGCAGATTGCGGCCGAGGGCGCCGGCTGCCTGTACCGGGGCGAGCTGGCGGAGCGGATCGCGGCGCACGTGCCACTGACGCTCGACGACCTTGCCCGCTACGAGGTGGTCGAGCGCGAGCCGCTCGCCGTGCCGTACCGCGGCGACGAAATCCGCACCAACCCGCCGCCGGCGAGCGGCGGCCGGCTCCTCGCGGCCGGGCTCGAGGCGCTCGGGGACGCGGAGCCGACGCCGCCGGCCGTCATCCGGGCGATGGAGGCGCAGGATGCGCTGCGGACACAGGCGCTCGGCGGCACCACGCACATCAGCGCGGTCGACGGCAACGGCGGTGCCGCGTCGCTCTCGTGCTCGATGGGCTCGTCCGGCGGCATCGTCGTGCCGGGCACCGGCCTCCAGCTCAACAACATGCTCGGTGAGACGCATCTGGTCGGCGCATTGAGGCCCGGGGAGCGGCTGATGTCGATGATGGCTCCGTCGCTCCTCCTGCGTGACGGCACGCCCAGGCTCGTGGTCGGCTCGGCCGGGAGCAGCAGGCTCGCCGGGGCGATCCTTCAGGTCGTGGTGAACGTCGGTGCGCGGGGGCTCGGCGTCGCCGAGGCGGTCGAGGCCCCCCGGCTCCACTTCGAGAACGGCGTCGCGCACTGCGAGGACCCCGCCGCGGCGGACGAGCTCGAGGCGGCGGGCCGTCCCGTCGTCCGCTGGCGGGCGCGCAACCTCTTCTTCGGCGGCGTCTCGGCCGTCGAGATCCGGGACGACGGGTCGGTCGCGGGAGCCGGCGACCCGCGCAGGGGCGGCGCTGCGGTAGTTGTGGAGGAATGAGCTTCCGGATCCGGAACGCCGATCCCTCGGACGCCCAGCAGCTGACCCGCCTCGCAGACGCGGTGAGCGCCGAGCCGGAGGCCTGGCTGATCAGCGTCGCGGGAGAGTGGCGGAGCGCGGGGGACGAGCGGCGCTTCCTCAAGGCGGTGCGTCGCTATCCGCATGCCTCGGTCCTCGTGGCCGAGCGCGACGACGGGACGCTCGTCGGTCGCCTCTCGGTCGGGCGCGATCCGCACCCCGCGAGCACCCATGTCGCCGACGTCGGCCTGATGGTTGCGCTCGACGCGCGCCGGCAGGGAGTGGGAACGGCGCTCCTGGAGGCAGCCGTGGCGTGGGCGCGCGAGGCCGGCGTGCGCAAGCTCGAGCTCCACGTCTTTCCGTGGAACGAGGCCGCGATCGCGCTCTACGAAACGTTCGGCTTCGAGCGCGAGGGCTATCGCAAGCGGCACTACCGCCGCGGCGGCGAGTTCGTCGACGCGATCCTGATGGCCTACGAGATCGAATAAGAGAACTCGACCGGCACGCCGCCCGCGAGCGTCTGGCCCACCACGCAGTAGCGCTCGGTCAGCTCGAGCAGCTTGTCGAGCGACTCGCGCGAAGCAGCGGAGGTGAGGTCGAAGCGGAGCCGGATCGCGGTGAAGCCCACGGAGGCGTCGCGGTCGACCCCGAGTGTGCCGCGGAAGTCGAGGTCGCCCTCGGCGTGGACGGTGCCGGCGACGTCGAGCTCCATCGACGTCGCCACCGAGCGGAGCGTGACGCCCGCGCAGGCGGCGAGGGCCTCGAGGAGCATGTCGCCGGAGCACGCAAGCGCGCCGGTGCCACCGGTGGCGGGATGGAGGCCGGCCTCGACGAGCGCGCGTCCCGTGTCCACCTTGCAGGCGATGTTCTGCTCGTCGAGCTCGCCGTCGGCACGGAGCGTGATGCGCGCCGCCGCGGGCTCCTCGCGGTAGCGCTCCTTGAGCGGCTTCTGCATCGCCTGTAACTCGGCCCGGTCCATCGCTTGGACATGGTTGCACGCAGTACTAGAGTCGGGCGCACACCGCACCGAAGGAGAGCAGACCATGGCAACAGTCGAAACGGCCCGGCTCGACGAGCTGCGTGCCACGTTCGGCGGCACCCTCCTCGAGCCGTCGGACCCCGGATACGAAGAGGCGCGGCGCATCCACAACGCGATGATCGACCGGCGCCCGGCGCTGATCGCGCAGTGCCGGAACACGGCCGACATCGTCGATGCCGTCCACTTTGCGCGGCGGGAGGGGCTGGAGATCTCCGTGCGCGGCGGCGGTCACAACGTCGCCGGCAGGGCGGTGATCGACGGCGCGCTGATGATCGACCTCTCGCCGATGCGAGGGATCCACGTCGACCGCGATGCGATGACGCTGCGCGCCCAGGGCGGGTGCCTCTGGGCCGAGCTGAACCGTGAGGCGGCACTGCACGGCCTCGCGACCACGGGCGGCGCGATCTCCCACACCGGCGTCTCCGGATTGACGCTCGGCGGCGGGCTCGGGTGGCTGATGGCGAAGCACGGCCTCGCGGCCGACAACGTGCTCGCCGTCGAGCTCGTCACGGCGGAAGGTCGCGTCCTCGACGTCACGGCCGACTCCGATCCGGACCTGTTCTGGGCCCTGCGGGGCGGCGGCGGCAACTTCGGGATCGCTGCCTCGATCGAGTTCCGCCTCCATCCGATGCCGACGGTCACTGGCGGCCTGATCGGCCATCCGATCGAGCGGGCGGGAGAGATGCTCCGCTTCTACCGCGACATGGCCCCGACCGTCTCGGACGACCTGACGGTCTTCGCGGCGCTCGTCCACGCTCCGGACGGCTCGGGGATGAAGCTCGCGGGCCTCATCGTCTTCCACACCGGCGCGCCCGAGGAGGCGGAGCAGGAGCTCGCGCCGTTCAAGGAGTGGGGACCGCCGGTCATGGTGGAGGTCGGGCCGGTGCCGTACCCCGCGTTCAACACGATCCTCGACGAGGCGTATCCGCACGGCCTTCGCAACTACTGGCTCTCGGCGTTCACGAACGGGCTGCCGGACGGCCTGATAGACACGATGGTCGAGCGGTTCGCGCAGGTGCCGTCGCCCCTGAGCGGCATCGTGATCGAGCAGTTCCACGGGGCAGTCACGCGAGTCGACCCGACCGAGACGGCGGTCCCGCACCGCGCCGAGGGCTACAACCTCCTGCTTCCGTCGGTCTGGGACGACGCGACCGCGGACGACGCGAATATCGCGTGGACGAGGGACACCTTTGCTGCCATGAAGGAGTTCTTCACCGGCGGCCGGTGGCTCAACTACCTCGCCGACGACCAGGGCGAGGACGCGATCCGTGGTGCATACGGAGCGAACTACGACCGGCTCGCCGAGTTGAAGCGGCGCTACGACCCGGAGAACGTGTTCCGGGCGAACCACAACATCACCTCGGCGCGGCGGTTCGGCCACGACCGGGGCGGGTACGCCTTCGGTCGTGGCCGAGCGGGTCGCCCTCGTCACGGGCGCGAACACGGGAATCGGGCTCGCGATCGCCGAGCGCCTCCTCGCCGACGGCTGGAAGCTCGGCTACGCGACGCAGGACAACGAGCAGAAACACGAGGGGCCGCTCGCCGACCTGCGGCAGCGGTACGGGAAGGGCCGGATCCACTGGGTCTGGGGCAGCATTGCGGAGCCCGACGTGCCGGAGCGGCTCGTCGCCGAGACCGTGGAAGCGCTCGGGCGACTCGATGCCCTTGTCAACAATGCCGGCCTCTCCACCGCGAAGCCGTTCTTGGAGCTCACGATCGACGACTTCGACCTCACGTTCGACGTCGACGTGCGCGGCAGCTTTCTCGCCGCCCAGGCGGCGGCCCGGCGTATGAAGGAGCAGGACGGTGGCTCGATCGTGAACATCACCTCGGTTCACGAGCACATCCCCAGGGCCGACTTCTCCGTTTACGCAGCGGCGAAGGCCGCGCTCGGGATGCTGAGCCGAAATCTCGCGCTCGAGCTCGCGCAGTTCGGGATCCGTGTGAACTCCGTCGCGCCGGGCGTAATCGCCACCCCGCGCAACGAGGCCGATGCGGAGCGGCTCGATCCGGAGGTGCCCCTCGGCCGCCCGGGGAGGCCAGAGGAGGTGGCGGCGCTCGTCGCCTGGCTCTGTTCCGGGGAAGCCTCGTACGTGACCGGATCGAGCTACGTCCTGGACGGCGGAATGAGCCAGCAGGTCGTCAGCATCCCGGCCTGACGAATTACCGCTGCTTTACAAAACCTGGACGACAATTCGGGTCGGGGAGGGAATTCGCTCGATCAACGCACCCGAAGTCGGAGGGATCCCGATGCGAAAGCTTCTCCTACCTCTGGTCGCCGTCCTCTCGCTCGCAGTGGCAGGCGCCGCCGCGGGCAAGACGTCGAAGACGGTGACGATCAGTCACACCGGCTACACGCCGACGGCCGTCTCGATCACGACAGGAGACGCTGTCATCTTCAAGAACACCGACACCGTCGCCCACACCGTCGACTTCAATTCGACGACCGGGATGAACTGCGGGGTCGCAGTCCCGCTCGTCATTGCGGCGGGGCAAAGCGCGAGTTGCACCTTCTCGAGCGCCGGCAGGTTCAGGTTCTCGGACCCCGCAAGCAAGAAGAAAGCGTTCCGCGGCACGATCACGGTCACGCTGCCACTCGTCTCCAGCCTCACGGTGACGCCGAAGTCCGTCGTCTATGGGAGCAAGGCGACGCTCGCCGGCAAGCTTGCCAGCGGGCAGTCGGGCCAGTCGGTCCAGGTGAAGGCGCAGAGGTGCGGCCAGACGAACTCGACCGTGATGGCGACCGTGACGACGGGAGCCGGCGGGGCATTCAGCTACCAGGCCCAGCCGTTGGAGAAGACGGAGTACACGCTGAGCAACAAGGGCCTGACGGCGAGCGCGAGCATCGCCGTCAAGCCGAGCATGAAGCTCAGCAAGACCAGGCGGCACCACTACAGTCTCACCGTCTCTGCAGCCCAGAGCTTCGCCGGCAAGGTCGCGACCTTCCAGCGTTACCGCTCCAAGCTCAAGCGGTGGGTGAAGGTCAAGCGCGTCACGCTCAAGGCGAGCACCGCCGGGACGGCTCCGACCGTGATCTCGTCGGTGAAGTTCCGCTCGGGGATCAAGGCGCGTCTGAAGGTGCGTGCCAGTCTCGGGCCAAAGCAGGTCGGCGCCTGCTACGCCGCGGCGCGGAGCAACACGATCCGCAGCTAGGCGAAGCATCCAGGGAGAGCCGGGACGGCCCGGCTCTCCCGCCCGCCGGCAACCGCCCTGCAGGCAATACTGCGATGCAATGCCGTCGAGCAGCCAGCTGACGGTCGCCGCGGGATACGTGGCGGCCGGGGCCGTGTACGTGGCCCTCGGCGTCTGGTACACGGACTTCCTGTTCTCCTTCTTCGTCGGCCTCGGGTACCTGCTGCTCGTCGCCTGGCTCGTCCCGCTCTGCGTGAGGAGGATCTTCTGAGCTGGGCGGCACACGATCTCGAGCCGTACGCGATCCAGCGCCACACGCGGATCAAGATCGCGTTCGTTCCCCTCCTGCTCGGCTCGTACGCACCGGATCTGATGAGCAAGTGGTTCGTGTACGGCATTCACATCGGCGGCTGGGACCTGAAGGCCACCGATCCGGTGCAGTTCCACCGGGGTTGGCCCGGAGTCGGCTTCACGCACTCGCTGCTCTACGGCGTGGTGATCGCCTTCCTCTTCTGGCGCCTGCTCGGGAGCAAGACCTGGGCCGTCAGCTTCCTGATCGGCCAGTGGGCGCACGCGATCACGGATACGGGCGACACGGTCGGGACGATGCTGTTCTTCCCGTGGACGATCCACATTCACTTCGGCGCGTGGGCCTACGCCGGGCAGACGGGCCGCATGACCGACGCCGCCGCGTACTTCAGCGGCCCGGGCGCCGTGTGGGACCTCGTCTGGATCGTGTACGGCATCTTCAGCTGGCGCGTGCTCACGCGCTCCTACTTCGAGCGGCACGTCTACGCGGCAGACGCGTTCTGGAGTCGGGCCAACCGGTTCATCCCGCTGGCGGCGCTGCTCGTCGCGTATCGCGCGGCCTTCTTCTACGGGACGACCCGCTGGATCGCGTGGAGCCTGTGGGCGCACGTCGTGCACCACTATCCGTACGACATCTCGTGGGGCGGCCCGCACTGGGTGCCGGCGGCGCACTCGCCGAGCCTGACCTGGCTGCAGCTGGTGGGGGTGGGGGCGATCGTCGGCGCCGGGGTGGCGATCGTCGTCGTGTCCCGGCACGAGTTCGGCCGGAGGAGCTGGGCGGCGATCCGATCGAGGACGTGACGCCGCGGCGTCAGTGCGAGAAGATCACCTTCAGCGCGACCACGATTCCTCCGAGCGCGAGGTTCAGGGCGATGACCGCGGCCGTTCCGCCGCGCCCGAGCCGCTCGACGTGGGCGTAGCGCGCTCCCTGAACCGCCAGGGCGACGAAGCCGAGACCGAAGGCGAGCCAGATGTCGCGCGTCTCTTCGATGACGTGGAACGCGCCGAGGAGCAGGACGCTGATCGGGCCCGCGGCCGCCGCGAGGATCGGCATCTCCCGCGCGGCAATGGCACGGAACTCGGGCCAGTCGAGCCGGCGGCCCCGTTCGATGCTCTCGCCCAGCGTGTGGGCGTAGACGTGCGCGACCCAGATCACCGCCGACGTCGTGGCCACGACCGCGATCAGGGTGCGCGGATCGGGATGCTCCACGGCGCCGGCGGCCAGGGCCGCCATCGCAAGCACGGTCCCGTACACCGTGGCGGCGATCCCCCGATCGCCACCGCCGAGCAGCCGCCCGACAACGCGTCTCGCCGTCACCCGCAGGAGTATGTAGCCGGAGGCGTCCGCGGGTACGATCGTCGAGTGGCCGTACTCGTCGGAGACCGTGAGCGTGACCGCACCGCAGGTGAGCTGCAGCGGCACTACCGCGAGGGACGGCTGTCGCTGGACGAGCTCACGCAGCGGCTGGAGACCGCGCTCCGCGCCAGCAACGGCGCCCAGCTCCGGTCGGCGCTGAACGAGCTTCCCTCTACGGGCCCCGAGGCCCTGCGAGAAGCATTTCGGTCGCCGGGGCGAGCGCTGCGGAATGCCGCGATCCTCGCGGGCACCGCCCTCGCCTGGCTCTTCTGGAGCATCGGCATGCTCGCCGCGTTCGTCGCCTGGATGGCGTCGAACGGCCCGAGCCTCAACTCTCTGCTGGTCTTTCCGCTCCTGTGGTTCGGGGTGAGCTGGCTGCTCTGGAGCACGAGCAAGCGCCGGCGCTCACGACGCTGATTGATGCCGGGCCTGCCCGGGTCAACGTGACGATGACCCTCAGAGTGGGGCTACTACCAACGTCGCCGGCCGTCTCGAAGCGCGTGGCTGTCGCTGTCGACCTCGCCGTGAACGTGAGACGCCGACGCGTTCTCTGCGGACTCGGCGAGCTCCTGATGCCCACAACGGCTACACGAGATCAACGGTCTCGCCCCTGGTCGATGCATCCTCTACGCGCCAACGATGACCAACGACGGCGCAGAGGAGAGCGGCTGCTCGCACGGTCGGGGAACCTACCAACCTCGGGCCGGCCGCTAGCGGCGCGCGACCCAGATCCCGGTGCCGGCGGCACCCACCGCCGCGGCTGCGCCGAGTAGCGTCAAAGCCAGGCCGTGGGTCGACGGCACTGCTGACAGGGCGACGACGAGCACCGCTGCGGCCAGGCCGGCGAGGGCGAGCGCGGTCACGGCCGCGCCGCGGCGCCAGACCACCCGGGACTCGGCGCGGATCTCCAGACCCTCGTCGATCGACCAGGCCGACAGCTCGCCGCTGAGCAGAAGCAGCACGGCGACCAGCGGCGCGCTCGCGTCGACCGCATTCCCGGCGGCGGCGACCGCGGCGACGTACGTGCCTCCGGCGAGGAAGAGCGCGGCGCCGAGGCCGCGACCCCGGAAGACCAGGGCGACGACGAGCAGGATCGCGCCGGACGTCGCACCCGGCACGAACGCGGCCACCGGCGACGGCGCGCGCGTCAGCGCGTCCGCAAGAGCTCCGCCGTAGGCGGCGGACGCTCCCGCGGCGAGCACTACGCGGGCCTGGCGAGGTGCCTGAATGCGTTCACCTCCTCGACCGGGACGGCGAGCGGCTCGTCCTCGCGCCACGTCACGACGGGGACGCCGACCTGCTCGTAGCGCCAGCGGAGCGCCTCGCGCGAGAGCCGCCAGAGGCGGTAGGCGAGCTCGAGCGACGAGCCCCGCTCCGGAGCGACCATCTCGAGCGGAGACACCTCGATCACGATCAGGTCGTAACCGCGGGCGCGCAGGTCGAGCAGTGCCGCGGCGGTTCGACTGTCGAGGAGCGGCGTGATCGCCAGCACCAGCGCCTTCGGCGGCAACGTTCGCGGCGGCAGGACGTCGACGCCGCGCAGGGCGAAGCTGTGGACGACCTGGCTCGTCAAGAGCGCTTCGATGATGGCGTAGAGCTGTCGCATCCCCGACGCCGGAACCAGCCAGGAGAGGAAGCCGCCGAAGCCGACGACGCCGACGCGGTCCTTGCGCTGGAGGTAGAGGTGGGCGAGCGTCGCGGCGGCGCGCACGGCGCGGTCGTTCGTGCTCCGTCCCTCGGCGCGCACCTCGGCGAACGTGTCGAGGAAGAGGACGACGTCCGTGTTTCGCTCCGGGTTCTGCTCGTTCACCCAGAGCGAGCCGCGCAGCGCGGTCGCGCGCCAGTTCACCCGCCGGAGCCGGTCGCCGGTCCGCCACTCGCGCAGGTCGGCGAACTCGATCCCCTCCCCGCGCAGCCTGGAGACCTGATTCCCGGCGAAGACCTGCGTCTCGAGCGGCGCGACGAGGCTGCGGAGCGTCTCCTCGGCCGGGAAGACGCGCAGCGGCCGCGGCTCGCCCGCGCCGCCCTCCCACGAGCGAAAGCCGAGGGTGTCCCGTGCCCGGAAGAGCACCTGTCCGACCGTGAACACGCCCCAGCGCTCGCAGCGGAGCTTCAGCTCGATCGTCTGCTCCTCGCCCGCCGCGAGGTGGACCGCGCGCGCGGTCTCTCCGTCGACGCTCAGCTCCGGCGGCAAGAGGGGGAGGAGCTCGAAACGGCCGACGGCGTCGGTCGCGGACAGCTCGATCGTCGCGGTGATCTCGTCCCCTTCGATCGCGCGCTCCCGGTCGAGCGAAGGGCTGACCGAGACGCGAGGGGCGTGCTCCGACGCGGCGGCGACGAGCGCGAGCAGGAACGGGGCCGCGAGGGCGATCGGCTCCACCCGGCCGAGCGCGAGCCCCGCGACGAGCCCCGCAGCCGCGATCGTCGCGTAGGCCGGCAGCCGCCGCGACGTGTAGCCGATCACGTCGCGGCGGAGCGCAAGGCGTCCTCCGCGCGCGGCGTCGGCACCGTCTCGAGCGCGTCCGCGACGACGTCCTCGGCGCGGAGCCGCTGTACCCAGAGCTCGGGGCGCACCATCAGCCGGTGTGCCAGCGCCGGCACAGCGACCGCCTTCACGTCCTCGGGAGTCACGAAGTCGCGTCCGGAGAGCGCCGCCTTGGCGCGCGACAGCTTGACGAGCGCGATGCTGCCGCGCGGGCTCGAGCCGACCGCGAGCCGCTGCGACTCGCGCGTCGCCGTCACCAGGTCGACGATGTAGCCCTCGATCGCGTCGGAGACGTGCACCTCCTCGAGCGCGCGCTGCATCTCCACGAGCGTTGCCCTGTCGATCACCGGCTCCAGCTCGACCTCGTCCATGCCGCGCTGCAGACGCCGCTCGAGCATCTCGATCTCGTCCTCGCGCCCCGGGTAGCCGATCGAGATGCGCACGAGGAAGCGGTCGAGCTGGGCCTCGGGCAGCGGGTACGTCCCCTCGTACTCGATCGGGTTCTGGGTCGCGAGCACGAGGAATGGCGGCTCGAGTCGATGCGTCGTGTTCTCGATCGTCACCTGGCGCTCCTGCATCGCCTCCAGGAGCGCGGCCTGGGTCTTCGGCGGAGCGCGGTTGATCTCGTCGGCGAGGAGGAGGTTGGCGAAGACGGGACCGGGGCGGAAGACGAACTCGGTCGTCCGCTGGTCGAAGATCTGCGAGCCGGTAACGTCGCCCGGCATCAGGTCCGGGGTGAACTGGATCCGGGCGAAGCGCAGCGACGTCGCCCGGGCGAACGAGCGCGCTATCAGCGTCTTGGCCAGCCCCGGGTAGTCCTCGAGCAGCACGTGCCCGTCGCTCAACAGCGCGAGCAGGATCAGCTCGAGCGGCCCGCGCTTGCCGACGATGGCCTTCTCGACCTCCGCGAGGATCGAATCCGCCCGCTCCCGGAGCTCGGCGAGCGCGCTCACAGCGACTCCACCTTCTCGATCACGGCGACGACCTTGTCCTCCGGCAGGCCGGGCCCGCGGCGGTCTGCCGGCGCCGGCCGGTCGGGACGCAACACCTCCCACACCTCTTCCCCGAGCAGCTCACGCTCCAGCTCGGGCCGGCGGCCGGGCTCGAGCCCGTGTCGCGCCGCGAGCCGCGCGCTCGCCGTGGCCCGCAGCAGCGGGACGAGCTGCCGGTCGGCGTGATCCGCGTCCGCGACTCCGAGCAGGATCTCCCGCTCCATCCGCAGCAGCTCCTCCGGCTGGGCGGTACGCGCCTTCGGCTTGCGGAGCGCCTGCTCGAAGCGGCTGGGCGGCACCGGCCCGACGCGCTCCCGTGACTCGCGTATGAGCGCGACCAGGACGAGCGCCGCGACGATCACGAGCCAGATCGCGAGCGCGCGCGACGTCGAGAGCTTCGGCGGCGCGAGCAGCGCGACGAGCGCGATCGCCGCGAGGGTGACCGTCCAGACGAGCCGCCCGCTGAACCTCATGCCGGCGTCAGCTCCGAGGCGCGCAGCTCGTCGCGCACGGCGACGAGCGCATCCACGGCCTCGTCCCTCATCGACGCCTCCGGCTCATGGTGGCTGAACCTAGCCCATTCGAAGAGGTCCGTCAGCCGGCGCACCGATTCGGCGCTCGTGTCGAGCGAGAGGAGCGCCCGCTCGAGGTACTCGAACGGCGCCTCGGCGGGATGCCGGCCGATGCCCGCGGCGCCCAGAGCGGCCTCCATCCGCGCGTACGCGGCGATGATCGCGCGGCGCACGTCGGGATCCGTGCGCAGGTCGTCGAGCGACTCGTCGAGCGCCGCCGCGAGTGCTTCGGGAGCGATCCTGCGCGGCCCTCCTCGATCCGGGCGCGCGAGCTTGACGGCGACGATCGCGGCGACGACGAGGAGGAGGCCGAGCACGATCGCAAGCTCGTCCCAGCGGAAGCTGAGGTGATTCGTTGCAGAGTGGTGGTGGTGGGGCCGGCCGTGTCCCGGTGTCAGATCGGTCGCGATCTCATCCGACTCTTCCGGGCGCCGGGGATGCAGATGCAGATGGCGTATGACGAGCAGCTCGAGGCCGATGAGCACCAGGTAGAAGACGAGCGCGCGAAGGAGGCTCTGCCAGGTGTTCCGCTTCTTTCTTCCACCTGCGCGGCGGATGAAGGCGGCCGCGAACAGCCCGGCCAGGAAGAGCGGGACCACGACGATGACGATCGACGTGTAGACGTAGTCCCAGAAGGAGAACGGCAACGCGCCGCCGCTGCCGCCGCGCGAGCCGAGCGGGTGCCCGCGGGCCGCGATCGCCACGACCGCGAGGAGCAGCGTGACCAGGAGCGCGAGGGGGACGAGGCGGCTCCTGCTCATGCCGAAGAGTGTCGCAGTGGCGGCGAGAGGGCGTCGTCTCCGCCCGACGTTATCCTCGACCTCCCGTGCCCGAAGCGCCCTTCGTCCACCTCCACGTCCATTCCGAGTACTCGATCCTCGACGGCGCCTGCCGGATCCCGGACCTCGCGAAGCGCGCCGCCGAGCTCGAGATGCCGGCCGTTTCGCTCACCGACCACGGCTCGCTCGCCGGCGCGGTCGACCTGTACAAGGCGGCGCGGGACGAGGGAGTCAAGCCGATCCTGGGCTGCGAGGTCTACGTCACCGACGACCGGAACGCGCAGCAGAAGGGCCAGGCGCATCTCACGCTTCTCGCCGAGACGAACGCGGGCTACGCGAACCTGATCAAGCTCTCCTCGCTCGGCTACCTCGAGGGCTACTACTACAAGCCGCGCGTCGACTGGGAGCTGCTCGAGCGCCACGGCTCGGGGCTGATCGCGCTCTCGGGCTGCCTCTCGGGCCGCGTCTGCAAGGCGCTCGAGGAGAATCGCGGCACCGACGCCGAGGCCGAGCTCGACCGGCTCGAGCAGGTCTTCGGCCGCGACCAGATCTACGTCGAGCTGCAGAACGCGCACCTCGAGGTCCAGCAGCGGATCAACCCGCAGCTCGTCGAGCTCGCGCAGAAGCGCGGTCTGCCGCTGGTCGCGACCGGCGACGTCCACTATCTTCGGCACGAGGACGCGCGCGCCCACGAGGCGCTGCTCTGCATCCAGTCCGGCGACTCGCTCAAGAATCCGAGCCACTGGAAGTTCGAGACGGACCACTTCTACTTCAAGACGCCCGAGGAGATGGCGGCCGACTTCCCGGGGCAGGAGGAGGCGCTGCGGCGGACGCTCGAGGTGGCCGAGCGGTGCCATGTCGAGATCGAGCTCGACCAGATCCTGCTCCCGCACTTCCCGACCCCCGACGGCCGCGACGCGTTCGAGTACCTCGTCGA
>JAICLM010000114.1 GCA_025927435.1 Thermoleophilia bacterium
ACCTGGATCTGGCTCTGGTGCTTGCGGGCCTGCTTCGCCTTCTGCTCCTGCTCGTACTTGTACTTCCCGTAGTCCATGACCTTGGCGACAGGCGGGTCGGCCTGGGCCGCCACCTCGACGAGGTCGAGGTTCTTGCCGTAGGCGTACTCGCGCGCCTCGTCCGTGGTCTTGATTCCGAGCTGGCTGCCGTCGTCGTCGATCAGCCGGACGCGTGAGACGCGAATCGCATCGTTGATGCGCGTCGTGTCACGTGGCGCCGGGCGGGTCTGGTCGAATGGCCGGCGTCTGGGCCTCAAAGGCAAATCACCAAGTTGGGCTTACTCCTCCTCGATTAGCTGTCGCAACATGAAAAGCCGCTGCATGCAGCGGCCGTTTCCTCGTCGGTTCGACTCGGTTGAACCCCCGCGGTCGTGTCGGCCCGGGAGGTGAGGAACGGTCCGCCCCTGCTTTTCAGACTTCGGAGGGTAGCAGGGGCGTGAGGCGCGCGAGAAGCTCGGCCAGGGAGAGCTCGGACTGCTCTCCCCCGCGCTCACGCACGGCGAGGCTCTGCTCGCTCTCGCGGTCGCCGTAGACGACGGTGAACGGGATCTTGTCGAGCTCGGCGGCCCGGATCCGCTTGCCGATCGTCTCCGTCGGCTCACCGATGTCCACGCGGAAGGCGCCCAACCGCCCCGCGAGGTCCCGCGCCGCCTCGAGATGCGCCTCCCCCACCGGCAGCACACGCACCTGCACGGGCGCGAGCCAGAACGGCAGGTCGCCGCCGTAGTGCTCGAGCAGGATCCCGATGAAGCGCTCGAGCGAGCCGAACAGCGCGCGGTGGACGACGTACGGCGTGTGCTCGCGGTTGTCCGAGCCCATGTACGTGCAGCCCAGCCGCTCCGGCTGCTGCCCGTCGAGCTGGATCGTCCCCATCTGCCACGGTCGGCCGAGCGCGTCGTCCATGAAGAAGTCGATCTTCGGCCCGTAGAACGCGCCCTCGCCCTCGGCCACCCGGTAGCGCAGGCCGATCCGCTCGAGCGCACGGCGCAGGGCGCCCTCGGTGTGATCCCACTGCTCGTCGGTGCCGAGCTTGTTGTCGGGCCGCGTCGCAAGCTCCGCGTGCGCGAGCTCGCGCACGCCGAACGCGTCGTAGAGGAAGTCGACGTAGTCGAACATCCCGTCGATCTCCTGCTGGATCTGATCCTCGGTGCAGAAGACGTGCGCGTCGTCCTGGCTGAACTGCCGCGCGCGCGTCAGGCCCTGCAGGCTGCCGGTCGGCTCGTCGCGGTGGAGGACGGCGGCCTCGGCGTAGCGGATCGGCAGGTCGCGGTAACTGCGGAGCTGCGTGTTGAAGAGGAGCATGTGGCCGGGGCAGTTCATCGGCTTGAGCCCGTACGTCGACTCGCCGTGCTCGATTCGGAACAGGTTCTCGCCGTACTTCTCCCAGTGGCCCGAGCGCTTCCAGAGCTCGACGTCCCACATGAGCGGCGTTTTCACCTCGGAGTAGCCGCGCCTCGCGTTCTCGCGGCGGCGCAGGTCTTCGAGCGCGTTGTAGATCGCCATCCCCTTCGCGGTCCAGAGCGCCGACCCCGGCGAGTACTCCGACATGTGGAAGAGATCGAGCTGCGGCCCGAGGCGGCGGTGGTCGCGCGCCCGCGCGAGCTCGAGCTTCTCGAGATGCGCCTCGAGATCCTCCCTGGAGTAGAAGGCGGTGCCGTAGATGCGAGTCAGCTGCGGGTTGTTCGAGTCGCCACGCCAGTACGCCCCGGCGACACCGGTCAGCTTGAGCGCCTTGATCGGCTTCGAGTCCTGCAGGTGCGGGCCGCGGCAGAGGTCGGTGAAGTCGCCCTGGGTGTAGAGCGAGATGTCGCCCTCGGCGGTGTCGACGAGCTCGAGCTTGTACGGGTCGTCCGCGAACATCTCCCTCGCCTCGTCGCGAGAGATCTCCTGTCGCGTCCACTCGCGTCCCTCGGCGAGCTCGCGGTCGACCTCGGCCTGGATCTTGTCGAGATCCTCCTCGCGGATCGGTTCGACGAAGTCGAAGTCGTAGTAGAAGCCGTTCTCGATCGGGGGCCCGATCGCGAGCTTCACGTCCGGATAGAGCCGCGTGACAGCCTCCGCCAGCAGGTGCGCGGACGAGTGCCGGAGCACCGCGAGCGCGTCGGGATCCTCCCGGTCGCGCATCGTCAGGAGCTGGATCGTGTCCCCGTCGGCGAGCGGCAGGCGCAGATCCTGCACGCGCCCGTCGACGCGCACGAGCACCGCCTGCTCGGCGAGCTTCGGCCCGATCGCCCGCGCGGCGTCGAGCCCCGACGCGCCGGCGGGAAGTTCGAGCTCCGAGTTGTCGGGAAGGACGACCTTCATGACAGAACCGGCCAAGGATAAGCACCCCCGCGAAGACGACAGGAACGAGGAGCTCGACGAGTCGCCTGCTCCCGATCCCGAGGAGAGAGACCCGAGTGCCGAGGACGTTCCGGAAGCCGATTAGCCGCGATACTCCATGAGGATCCAGGGCGCAGTGTGCTCGGCGTCGGCTTCGTGGCGCGAGACCTCGACGAAGCCGGCGCGCTCCCACGCGCGGACGGCGCCTTCGTTCCAGGCGTAAGGGTCGACGGTCACGCGGTCGCGGCCGCGCTCGTGGATCAGGTGCTCGGTCATGGCGCGCGCGGCGTCGGGGCCGAGACCGCCGCCACGCGCGAACGGGACCAGGAACATGTCGAGGCCGTCCGGATGGACCTGGAGGTAGCCGATCGGCTCGCCGTGCTCCTCCACGATCCAGGCCTCGACGTCCCCGCGCGCGAGCCGTTCCTCCATCTCGGCGATCGTGAATGTCTCGTCGTCCCAGTAGCGCGAGACCTCGGGATCCGCGTGCCAGGCGACGAGGCGCTCGACGTCGCCCGCATCGGCGGGCCGCAGCGTCGTCAGTCGTCCGCGTACCTGAATTCCCACTGCACGACCACCGCCTCCCTGGCGCCGCCGGCGTCGCGGTAGAGCGCATTCGCCGCGCCGTTGTCGGGCTCGGTCAGGACGAAGCCGGCCGGGATGCCTCGCTCGCGCGCGAGCTCGCCGAGCCGCGCGAGCAGAGTCGATGCGATTCCACGCCGGCGGTGGCTCTCGGCCACGTCCACCTCGTACACGAGCAGGCTGGCCGGGTCGCCGTGCCGCCGTGGGAGTGCGTGGGCGAGGACGAACCCGACCGGCCGCTCGGCGTCGAACGCGACGAGCATCAGCGTCCGCGGATCGGCGAGCAGCGCCTCGGGGTCGCCGGGGCCGTCGTACGTGGCGAGCTCCCGCACGACCGCCTCTTCTCCCGGCGCAAGCAGGCGAATCGCGATTTCCGGAACGGCCGTTGGGTTGACGGGACCATCGTCCACCGCAAGGAGGATCGCATGCCCAGCAAGAGCGCGAACGTCAAGAACGAGAAGCAGTACGAGAAGCTCAAGGACAAGGGGATGTCGAAGGAGCGCGCCGCGAAGATCGCGAACTCCTCCGGCGCATCGAGCCGCGGCGGCAAGAAGTCCGGCTCGTCGTCGTCCTCGAAGAGCAACTCGAGCCAGGGCGGCGCCACGGCTCAGAAGAAGGCCGCAGGCCGCAAAGGCGGCAAGGCAAGCTCGCGAAGCTAGCGCTTCGCTCGCTGCTCAACGAAACCGCGCAGGCCCGAGACCGGGTCTCCGGCCTGCGCAGTTCCGTCACCTCCGAGCGAAGAGCGCAGCTCTTCGCGAGGCGGAGCTATCCAACAGGGACGACGTTCCGCGCCTCGGGGCCCTTCTGCCCCTCGGTCGGCTCGAACTCGACCCGCGCGCCCTCGGCGAGCGACTTGAAGCCTTCGGACTCGATCGCGCTGAAGTGGACGAAAACGTCCTTGCCGCCCTCGTCCGGGGTGATGAAGCCGTACCCCTTCGCGTCGTTGAACCACTTCACGGTTCCGGTTGCCATATGAAACACCTCCCTCCGCAGAGTTCTGAACGGACAGGAGGCGCGAACGACGCGCGACCGGTACTCGCTCTAGTGCTAGTGCTCGGCGCACGGTAGCGGAGAATCACTGCTCGATGCAGCTTCTGGCCGCCCCCGACAAGTTCCGCGGCACGCTTTCGGCACGCGAAGCCGCGGCCGCGATCGCCGCGGGAGCGGAGCGCGCTGGATGGGCGGCGGTCGAGCTCCCGCTTGCAGACGGCGGCGAGGGGACGCTCGACGTGCTCGGCGGCGGGAATCGCCGAACGGTCGTGACGGGACCGCTGGGAGAGCCGGTGGCAGCTGAGTGGCGGCTCGAGGAGGACGGCACCGC
Source organism: Thermoleophilia bacterium (assembly GCA_025927435.1). Classification (GTDB taxonomy): domain Bacteria; phylum Actinomycetota; class Thermoleophilia; order Gaiellales; family Gaiellaceae; genus Palsa-739. Next base: position 4,265 of record JAICLM010000114.1, read on the forward strand.
TCTGATCGAGGCCGCGCGGGCCTGCGGACTGACACTCGCCGGCGGGCGGGAAGGCAACGACCCGCTGCGCGCGACGAGCCGCGGCGTCGGCGAGCTCATCGCAGCCGCGGTTGCAGAGGGCGCCGAGCGGATCGTCGTGGCGGTCGGCGGCGTGGCGTCGACCGACGGCGGCGTCGGCGCGACCGAGGCCGTGCCGCATCCGCTCCTCGTGCCGCTCGCGATCGCGTGCGACGTCGACGCGCGCTTCCTCGACGCCGCCGACGTCTTCGCGCCCCAGAAGGGAGCAACGCCCGAGCAGGTGCAGATCCTGCGCGAGCGGCTCGCGAAGCTCGTCGTCCGCGACCTGCCCGGCTCGGGCGCGGCGGGAGGGCTAGCGGGAGGGCTCGCCGCGATCGGCGCACGCCTCGTCCCGGGCTTCGACCTCGTGGCCGGGCGGGTCGGGCTCGAGGAGCGGCTCGCAGAGGCGGATCTCGTCGTCACCGGCGAGGGCCTGGTCGACGCGACGTCCGCCACGGGCAAGGTCGTCGGCCGCGTCCTCGAACGCGCCGAGGCCGCGGGAGTCGAGGCGCTCGTGACCGCGGGCGACGTCGCGCCGGAGAGCCCGATCGACGCGCTTTCGCTCGTCGCGAGCTACGGTCACGAGCAAGCGCTCTCCGAGCCGGCGGAATGCCTCACGAAACTCGTCGAATCCGCCCTGGCGACCCGTCGAAACGGACCCTAAGCTGCAGGCCCGAGAATGCCGAAACCCGTCGCCAACGCACCGCACATCGCCTACCGCCCGGGGCTGGACGGCCTGCGGGCGCTCGCGGTGGGAGCCGTCTTCCTCTACCACGCGCGGATCGACTGGCTTCCGGGCGGCTTCCTCGGGGTCGACCTCTTCTTCGTCCTCAGCGGCTACCTCATCACGTCGCTGCTGCTCGTCGAGTGGGAGGCGCGGAATCGCATCGATCTCCGCCGCTTCTGGCTACGCCGGGCTCGGCGCCTCCTCCCCGCGCTCGTCGTGGTCGTGCTCGGAGCGCTGATCCTCGCCTCGATCTTCGCCCGCCAGGACCTCGCGCACACCCGCAGTGACGCGGTCAGCTCGCTCCTCTACTACACGAACTGGCACGAGATCATCGCGAACCACTCGTACTTCAACCTGAGGGGCAACCCGTCGTTGCTCCAGCACACGTGGTCGCTCGCGATCGAGGAGCAGTTCTACATCGTCTGGCCGCTGCTGCTCGTGCCCGGGCTGGTGCTCGTGGGCCGTAAGCGGCTGCCGATGCTCGTCATTGCGGGCATCGCGGCCTCGGCCTCTCTGATGTGGGTCCTGTACGACCAGAGCGATCCCACCCGCGTCTGGAACGGGACCGACACGCGCGCCTTCCTGCTCCTGATGGGGATCCTGCTCGCGCTGGTCTGGCCGTACATCGAGCGGATGCGGCGCGCGGTGCCGCTGCTCGAGCTGTTCGGCGTCGCAGCGCTCGTCGGAAGCGTCCTGCTCTTCCGCGGGCTGCACGACTACGACCCGACGCTCTGGCAGGGCGGCGATCTCGCTGCCGCGTTCTGTTTCGCCGTGCTCATCGCCGCCGTCGCGCACCCCGCGACCGGGCTCGGCCAGGCGCTCGGAGTGGCGCCGCTCCGCTGGATCGGCGAAAGGAGCTACGGCATCTACCTCTGGCACTGGCCGATCATCGTGCTCGTCGCGGGCGTGAACGGGCGGCCGAGCCCGGGCGTCGTGGTCGGGGAGGCCGCCCTCGTCGTCGCGGCCGCCGCGCTCTCGTTCCGCTACGTCGAGGAGCCGATCCGGAGGGGGCACCTGCAGCGTTGGCTGGCCCAGTACTCGCGCCGCTTCCGGCTCGAGGTCGTCGGCGCCGGTGCGCTCGTCCTCGTCGCGGCCTTCGCGATCCTCTTCGTGACGCCGTCCTCGCTGAACCCGGTCGGGCCCTATGTCAACGCGCCGCAGGCGAACGCCGGCACGGACCACCCCCACCCGGGCACGACGCCGGTGGTGCAGCCGAGCGTCGACAAGCAGACGAAGCGCGTCGCCCTGCCCAAGGGCCGGATCCTCGCGCTCGGCGACTCCGTGATGCTCGGCTGCTCCTCGCAGCTGCGAACGGCACTCCACCACCACGTCAAGGTCGACGCGACCGTCGGCCGCCAGATCGAGGACACGGTCAATGACCTCCAGCGGCTGCGCCGACACCACAAGCTGACGAAGATCGTCGTGATCCAGGTCGGGAACAACGGCCCGCTCTGGTACCGCGACCTCCTGCGGCTACGGCACGCGCTGCACGGGATCCCGCGCATCGTCGTCGTCAACGTCCGCAACGACACGAGCTGGCAGGACGAGTCGAATCACGCGCTCGACAACTGGCTGCACGGCTGGCAGGCAGCGCACCTCGCCGACTGGTACGGCCACTCGACGAGCAAGATGCTCCAGGACGGCACCCATCCGTGGCCGTACGCCTGCACGATCTACGCGCGCGTGATCGCCAACAC
>JAICLM010000184.1 GCA_025927435.1 Thermoleophilia bacterium
ACAGCAGAGAGGCGCCGCGTCGCGCCCGCTCCCATGACCGAGCCGGTGACGACGTGGGTTGTCGAGATCGGAAAGCCGAAGTGAGTGCCGACGTAGAGCGTCGAGCCCGCGGCGACCTGCGCTGAGAAACCGTGTTCAGGCTGCATCTTGTAGATCCGCTGTCCGACGGTCCGGATCACTCGCCAGCCGCCCGCGTACGTGCCGGCGGCGATCGTGAGACCAGCCGCGATCTTCACCCACGTCGGGATGTAGAAGCTCGAGATCGACCCATGCGCGAGGAGGGCGAGCGCGATGACTCCCATCGTCTTCTGTGCGTCGTTTGCGCCGTGGGCAAAGGCGACCCAGGTTCCCGACGCGAGCTGGCCCAGCCTGAAGCCGCGGTTTCCCGGCCCGGGAGCGATACCGAATAGGAGCCGGTAGATCAGGAGCAGGAGAAGGAACGCGGCCACGAAGCCGACGACGGGCGAGACGGCAGCCGGAATGATGACCTTGTGCCAGAGACCGGACCACTCGACGCCTGACGTCCCGGACTGGACGAGCGCAGCGCCGATGAGCCCCCCTACGAGTGCGTGCGTGGAGCTGGAGGGAAGACCGAGGCGCCAGCAGGTCAGGTTCCACGTGATGGCACCGAGCAGGGCGGCAAGCACCGTCTGGCCCGTTGCGAGGTGCGGGTCGATCAGACCCGAGCCGATCGTCTTCGCGACCGTCGTCGTGACGAAGGCGCCGGCGAGGTTTGCGGCAGCCGAGACCACAACTGCCGGCCGCGGGGAGAGCGCCCGCGTGCCGACCCAGGTCGCCACGTAGTTCGCGGTGTCCTGGAAGCCGTTCGTGAAGTCGAACGCCAGGCCGACGACGATCACGGCGACGAGGAGGGCGGTACCCAAGCGTCAGCGGTTCTTGACGAGGATCGCTTCGAGAACGTCGGCCGCCTTCTCGCACGCGTCGACGGCCTCCTCCAGTCCCTCGTGGATGTCCTTCCAGCGAATCACGGTGAGCGGATCGGCGTCGCCTCGGAAGAGTGAGGAAACGGCGTCGTGGGCGAGCTCGTCGCCCTCGTCCTCCAGCTCTCGCAATTCGATCAGCTCGCTCCGCGATTCCCTGAATCCCTCGAGCCCGCCGATCGCCTCGGCGAGCTTCCCACCTGCCCGGCGGATCACCTGCGCCTGCCCGCGCGCCTGTTCGCGGATCTCCACCACTCCGTAGCGGACGATCTTGCCCGCCGCCTCGTCGACGTGGTCGCAGATGTCGTCGAGGACGCCCGAGAGGCGGTACATGTCGTCGCGGTCGAACGGCGTGACGAACGTCCGGTTGATCAGGTCGACGACCTCGTGCCGGATCCGGTCGCCGTCGTGCTCGAGCTCCTTCACCTCGTGCGCGAGCTCTTCGGCCCGCTCGGGGAAGCTGTCGAGCAACTCGATGAGACGTTCGGCGATCGTGACGATGTTCGCGGCCGCCCGGTTGTAGAGCTCGAAGAACTCGCGCTTCTGCGGGACCAGGCTCAGGCGTGCCACGGCAGGCCGTTGTCTATCACGGCTGCAGACCCGGAGACGCGGTTCACCTTGCACCGATTGATTCAGCGTCCGACCGCGCCGGTACCGTGACCGGCGATGGAGCTTGAGCTCCCGGTCTTTCGGGCGTATCGCGGCACCGAACCTCCGCGGTTTGCGAGTCCCGCAGAGCTCGAGTGCGCGAAGGTGCTCGACTACTACGACGTCGCGTGGGAATACGAGCCACGGACGTTCGTGCTCGAGGAGGACGAGAACGGGCGCGTGACCGAGGCCTTCACGCCCGACTTCTTCCTCCCCGACCAGAACCTCTACGTCGAGATCACCGCCATGAAGCAGTCGCTCGTGACCCGCAAGAACCGAAAGCTGCGCAAGCTGCGCGAGCGGTACCCCGACGTCAAGATCAAGCTCTTCTACCGGCGCGACCTGGAGCGCCTCGCCCAGCATTTCCATCTCGACCTCGCCAGCTGAGTCCGGGTCCTTGCCCGGCGACGACCGGATCGGAGACGTCCACCTCTCCGCGACGGAGATCGCCGCGCGCGTCCGCGAGCTGGGAGCCGAGATCGCCGGGGACTATGCCGGGCGCGAGCCGGTTCTCGTCGGCTCGCTCAAGGCGAGCCTCGTCTTCGTCGCCGACCTCTCTCGCGCGATTCCGATCCTGCACGCGATCGACTTCGTCGAGCTCGCCGGCTACGGCAGCGCCGTCATGGGCGGACACCAGCAGATCCGCGTGCTCAAGGACCTCGATCTCGACGTCCGCGGCCGGGACATCCTGATCGTCGAGGACGTCGTGGACACCGGCCTCACGCTCAACTACCTCGTCCGCACGTTCGAGCTCCGCGGCCCGGCCTCCATCTCGGCGGTGACGTTGCTCGACCGGCCGTACCGGCGGCTCGTCGAGGACCTCCCCGTGCGCTACGTCGGCTTCGTCGTCCCGGACGAGCTGTACGTGGGCTACGGCTTCGACCTCGAGGAGCGCTACCGCGAGCTGCCGGACCTCCATCTGCTGAATCTGTCCTGAAGCCGTAACCCGCGCGGGCTCCGCGTCGTTTACGACTTGAAAGCTGGAAGACTCGAAGCTCGGGGGACACCTCACTGGGGTCCCGTACACGGTCGTCTCCCGACGACGCCGGCCGCCTCTCCGAGGCGGCCGGTTGCTTATTGCGCGCCGCTCGCCCTCACCTGGTCCCAGGAAAGGAGGGTCGGCCCCGACGCAGCGTCCGCTTCGGGGCCGACCTTCAGGACACTCTCAGCGCGGAATGCCCCTGGCGAAGTTGCTTCCGCCGCCGCAGTTCGGATGCCCCGGTGTTCCCGAGCCGGCAGCATCGGCGCCGGCCTCTCCCGGAACGCCCTGGTTGTGCGGAGTCTGAGTCCGCTCGACCGTTGGGCCCTGGTTGAAGTCGTTCAGCCCGTTGAAGGAGCAGATCGAGTTGGAATGTTCGGGTGCCCCGGTTGCCTTGGTGGGCGGATTTGCCGCACTGCCCGGAGGCCCGGTCACCTCACCGGCAAGCGCGCCGGACGCCAGGGCGCCCGCCAACGCCATCGCGCAGATCGCGGCCACGAGTGCTCGTCTCATGCCTTCCTCCCCTTCGATAAGACGTATGCCGAGTGAGCAACACTAGTCCGACGCGGACGGTGTGAAGCAAAGTTGGGCGCTGGTTCTTCGCAGCGGGTACGGCGGCACCACCGGGTGTCTACTGGATCACAGCACCCTGACCGCCGGGTAGGCTCGAGCAGATGGTCGCGGAAGGGGAACCTGCACCCGATTTCACGCTGACCTCCGACACCGGCGAGAGCGTCACGCTGTCACACCTGCGCGGAAATCCCGTAGTGATCTACTTCTACCCGCGGGACGACACACCCGGCTGCACCACGCAGGCCCGCGGGATCCGCGACGCGTACGCCGACTTCGAGCGCGCGGGCGCCGTCGTGCTCGGAATCTCTCCCGACAGCGTGGCGAAGCATGTGAAGTTCAAGGAGAAGTACGACCTGCCCTTCACGCTCCTCGCCGACCCGGAGCACGAGGTCGCGGAGCGCTATGGGACGTGGGGCGAGAAGCGCTACATGGGCAAGACCTACTGGGGCGTGAGCCGGACCACCTTCCTCATCGCGGCTGACGGGACTGTCGCGAAGGTCATGCACGACGTGAAGCCGGACACGCACGCGGACGACGTGCTCGCAGCCCTCGCAGTCGCCTGAGCTCTGGAAATCCCCCGCAGGGGGGTGGCCGAGCCGCGCCCCCTGGAGCGACGATCGAAGAGCGGCCCATGCAGCTCTTCCTGCGCGATCCCTTGTACACCGACCGGCTCGCGGCGTTCCTCACGAGCGTCGGCCGGCGTGCCGTCGTGGGTGCCCCGGATCGCGTCGACGTGGACGACCCTGCCGAGGACTCCCAGCACCTCGAGCTCGAGCTCTACCTCCGCGTCTGGAGCGTTCTCTACCCGGACGCCGACGTCGAGCCCGCGGCGCCCTGAACGCGCGCTAGGCGCCGTCCCCTCTTTCTGCGACGCTACTCGCGTGTTTCGGTGGCTCCGTTCGCTCTTCGGTCGTGGGCGGCGGGACGAGGCCTCCCCGATCCGCGAGGCGGAGGCCTACGCCCGCAGCTACGGCGTGCGGAGCGGCGAGATCGTCAGCGTCGCCCGCCAGGAGCCGAAGCCGATTCCCCGTCGGACGGGCGACATGACGGGTGAGCTGCTGCGTCGCGCCTTCGAAGCGAAGCTCGACGAGCGCGGCAGGGCCAGGACCTGACTCGCCCCGCTCAAGGATCGCGCCTCCAGGCCGATTCTCTCTCCGTCAGGGGGTCGGAGTCTCCTCGGGCGCGCGTCGCCGCAAACGCGCGAGCGGGTCAGGATTCTCCCTTGGCCCCCTGACGATCCCGGTTCGATCGGCGCGCCCAGGGCACAAGGCGTGGTCGTCGTCGGCCTCATCGCCTTGTTCGCCGACCTCGTGTTCCGGTCGTCGTGGGGGCCCCACTGGGGCCGCCGGACGACGTACGTCGACCAGAGGGCCGGCTACGGGCCCGGGTACCGCGCCTATACCTCTCGCTGGGGTTACGGGCGCGGACGTCGCCGCGTGATCGAGGAGGAAGAGGCCGGCCCGCCCGGCCCGGGCTACTAACCGGCTCGCAGT
>JAICLM010000234.1 GCA_025927435.1 Thermoleophilia bacterium
ACCGAGTGCTACGTTCGCCTCTACGGCGGCTGGGATTCGACGGTGACCCTGGTGAAGATCGAGCCCCGGCGCCCACGCTACGAGCCGGCCGTGTCGGGCGAGGATCTGCGGCAGGAGTTCGAGGCACGCATCGAGGCCCGGACCGACGAGCTCATGGCGGAGCTCGACGCAGCAGAGGCAGCCGCCGAGGCCGCGTAACCGCACGTCAACCAACTGGGGCGGAGTTGGCACACGGCGGTAGCGGCTCGTCGCCTACCGTTCCCGAAGGGAACCTCGCTCCCCCATTGGGGGAATAGGTGGCTCGCGCAGGGGACATGCCCGGAACGGACACGCCGAGTGACGTGCCTGATGTGCTCGCTCCCGATCTCCGGATCGTGTTCGTCGGCATCAATCCGGGCCGCGTGTCGGCCGCGGCTCGCGCTCACTTCGCCAACCCGCGCAACGACTTCTGGCGGCTGCTCGCCGCCGCACGCCTGACCTCCCGCCTCTACGAGCCTGCGGAGCAGTTCTCCCTGCTCGAGGAAGGAATCGGCGTGACGAACGCCGCCTACCGGACGACACCCGGCTCGAGTGACCTGCGTCGCGGCGACTTCGCGGGCTCGGCCGAGCGCCTCGAACGGATTGTCCACGAGCTGCGTCCGCGGTGGCTCGCCTTCGTCGGCAAGGAGGCGTACCGCGGTGCCTTCGGCACGCGACCCGAGCTCGGCCTTCAGCGACAGATGCTCGGCGACACGAAGCTCTTCGTCCTTCCCTCCACCTCGCCGGCGAACGCCGCGGTTCCGTGGGACGAGCGGCTGCGCTGGTTCCGCGAGCTCGCAGGACGAGAGAGCGGGCTGCCGGAACGTACGACGATCCGTGCCGCGGTCGTCGACGAACGCGGCCGCATCCTGCTCCTCCGCTACGGCGACGAATACGGGGACTGGTGGGTGACGCCCGGCGGCGGCCGCGAGGCAGGAGAGGCCGACGAGCAAACGCTCCGCCGTGAGCTCGAGGAGGAGATCGGCCTCGTCGGGTTCGATCTCGGCCCGCTGCTCTGGGAGTTGAAGGGCTGGACTCCGCAGGAGCCCGGTTTCGGGAGCTTTCTCTCCCGCGTCTACCTCGTTCGTGTCGATCGCTTCGAGCCGCCGCATCTCACCGAGGCACACGAGGTTCGCTGGTTCTCGCCTGCGGACCTGATGACGGTGTCGACGCGGCCGCCCGATCTCGCGGAGCGGCTCAGCTCCGCCAGCGATTGGTGATCGGCGTCCGCCGGTCGCGGCCGAACGCCTTCGGCCGCAGCCGCACTCCGGGTGGGGCCTGGCGCCGCTTGTACTCCGCGCGGTCGATCAGCGCCACCGCGCGCGCGACGACGTCCGGGTCGAAGCCGTCCGCGCTCAGTTCGTCGAGCGACCGGTCCTCCTCGACGTAGGCCTCGAGCACGCGGTCGAGCTCGGCATAGGGCGGCAGCGAGTCCTCGTCGAGCTGCCCCTCTCGCAGCTCGGCGCTCGGCGCTCGGTCGATCGTGGACTGCGGGACGAGCTCGCGACCGGCCCGCTCGTTGAGGTGGCGCGCAAGCCGGAAGACGTCCGTCTTGAACACGTCCTTGAGCAGCGCGAAGCCGCCGGCCATGTCCCCGTAGAGCGTGGCGTACCCGACCGACAGCTCCGATTTGTTGCCGCTCGCCACGAGCAGCCGGCCGAACTTGTTCGAGAGCGCCATCGCGATCGTTCCGCGGATCCGCGCCTGGAGGTTCTCCTCGGCGACATCCGGCTCGCGTCCCGCGAACGACTCGGCGAGCACGCCGCAATAGGCCTCGACGACCGGCTCGATCGGCAGCTCGCGGAAGTCGCAGCCGAGGTTCTCGGCCAGCCGGCGTGCGTCGGCCCGCGTCCCCTCGGAGGAGTAGCGCGAAGGCATCGAAACGCAGTGGACGCATTCCGCCCCGAGGGCTTCGACTGCGAGGGCGGCAGTGACCGCCGAGTCGATTCCCCCGGAGACGCTGACGATCACGGCGTCGAAGCCGTTCTTCGCCACGTAGTCGCGCAGGCCGAGGACGAGCGCGCGCCGCATCTGCTCGACGTCGTCGCCGAGCGCGGAGACCGTCGACGCCTCAGGCCGGTCGGTGTCGAAGACGAGGAGCGTCTCCTCGAAGCCCGGCGCTCGGGCCAGCACGCTGCCGTCGCTCTCGAGGACGAGCGAGTGCCCGTCGAAGACGAGCTCGTCCTGGCCGCCGACCGTGTTGCACAGCGCGACGCGCACCCCGCTCTCCCGGGCGCGGGCGGAGAAGATGGCCTCGCGCTCCTCGGCCCGGCCGACATGGAAGGGGGAGGCGGAGAGGTTGACGAGGAGCTCGGCTCCGGCCGAGGCGAGCGCTGTCGTCGGCGGCCCGGGGATCCACATGTCCTCGCAGATCGTGATCCCGACCTTCGTGCCCGCCACGTCGACGAGCGCGAGCTCGTTACCGGAGGCGAAGTAGCGCTTCTCGTCGAAGACGCCGTAATTCGGCAGATGCCATTTCTTCGCCCAGCCGGTTACCTCTCCGCCGGCGCAGATCGCGCAGGCGTTGTAGAGGTCGCCGTCGGAGAGCGGCACGCCGACGAGGGCCACGATGCCTCCTGTCTCGACGGCGATCTGCTCGAGCGAGGCGCGTGCCGCGCGCACGAACCCCGGCCGCAGGAGCAGGTCCTCCGGGGGATAACCCGTCACCGCCAACTCGGGCAGGACGACGAGGTCGGCGCCGGCCGTCCGCGCCTCCTCGATGCGGGCGAGGATCAGCTTGCGGTTCCCGGCGAGGTCCCCGACCGTGGGATCGATCTGTGCGAGAGCGAGCCTCATAGCAGTTTCAGCCTAACAGTCGAAAACCTCAGAGGGGGGACTGCTGCGCCGCCAAGTTAGCGTGCGCTAACCTAGTGAGCGCTAACTTTTGGACGAGGTGACGACTTGAGAGCACGGATGCTGGGCGTACTGCTGGCCGAGGAGAACCGCAAGTGGATCACGCTGGCGGCGGTCTCGTTCGGTCTCTTCATGATCATGCTCGACAACACGGTGGTGAACGTCGCGCTGCCGACGATGCAGCGCGACCTGCACGTCAAGATCTCGCAGCTCGAATGGGTCGTGATCGCCTACGCGCTCACGTTCGCCGCGCTCCTGATCACGGGCGGCAAGCTCGCCGACCTCTACGGCCGGCGGCGCATCTTCGTCGTCGGACTTGCGATCTTCACGCTCTCCTCGCTCGCTTGCGGGCTTGCTCCGAGCGCGGGCTTCCTGATCGGAGCCCGCGCGGTACAGGGCATCGGCGCGGCGCTGATGAACCCGGCGACGCTCTCCATCATCGTCGCCACCTTCCCACCGAGGCAGCGGGGGCAGGCGATCGGGATCTGGGCCGGGGTGTCGGCGCTGGCGCTCGCGATCGGCCCGCTCGGCGGCGGGCTGATCGTGGACAACCTGAACTGGAACTGGATCTTCTACGTCAACGTGCCCGTCGGCGTCC
>JAICLM010000141.1 GCA_025927435.1 Thermoleophilia bacterium
GCGCGGGACGAGTATCTCGCCTCGCTCGACGCCGACGACGGGCTCGCGGTCTTGCTGATCTCGAGCGACGAGATCCTCGCCGCCGCGAGCGCACGCCGGCCCCCGGTCCCCCACTGCGAGCGTTGCGGCGCCCGGCTCTCGCGCAAGCGACACCGGTGCAGCCGCTGCGGTCTTCGTCACATGTGAGGGCTGCGAACGCCGCTCACACGTACCGGTGCTGATCACGCCAGGTGCGCCACATGGCGAGGCCGCAGAGCGCCAGGATCGCGACGAAGGCGAGGACCTCGTAACCGACGGCGCCGCCGTACCAGTAGAGACCGACGTCCGCGACGGCCACTGCCGCCGCGCCGTAGAACACCCACTGCGCGCGGGAGGACCACATCGAGATGCCCTCTCGCTGCTCGCGCCAGGTGAGGAAGATGAAGTACGCGATCGCGAGGATGAAGGCGACGCGCGCGAGGATGTAGAGCGCGTTCAGCGTCCGCTCGAGCTGAAAGACGACGACCAGGCCCGCGATCGCGGCGAGGATCAGCAGACCGCGGACGAACGGGTTCATGCGAGAGAAGAAGCTCATGTCGCGGTCAAGTACGCCCGCACTGCGAGCGCTCCTGCAACCAAGGTAGCGCCGGTGAACCATGCGAGCCGTCCGCGCCGCTCGGATGGCGCGTACATCCACGGCGCCAGCACGGCGAGCAGCGACAGCGTCCCGTACAGGTAGTGCAGCCTGTCGGCCGCGCGGTGGTGACTCGAGAGGAGCAGGAGCCCGAGCCCGACCTGGGCGACGAGGAGCGTCTGGGCCAGTGCAAGCAGATGCGTGAGCAGGCCGCGCGGCTCCCTGCGGCGGTAGTACGTCCACGCCCCCGCCGCCGCCGCCCCAAAGGTCGCCGCGAGCACCGCGAACGCGACGGCATGGTGGACGCCGAGCATGGCTCGGCGGAGCCTAGCGCCGGGCGGCCTCGTGGCAGGACGCAACGCCGCGGCAGCGCTCCAGCGTGGCCAGCCGCGAGTGGAGTGGGGCCACCTGCTCGGCGGACAGCCTCGGATAGGTGTTCGTCAGCTCATAGGGATCCGATTCGAGGTCGTAGTACTCGCGCGTCCCGTTCGCGTACTCGACGTAGATGGAATGCGGCAGCCGCAGCGCTTCGTAGGTCGACGGATTCCCGCTGCCCGGCGCCGCAGCGTCCGGGCCGGCTGCGGCTGCCCAGTCCGGCCCATGGTGCTCGACGAGCGCCGCGTCTCGCCAGTTCGGGACAGCGTCGCCGCGGAGGAGCGGCAGAAGGCTCTTCCCGTCTACGAGCGGCGACGTGCCGGCGCGGCCGAGGCGGACGAACGTCGGATAGAGGTCGACGTTCTCGGCGACCCGGGCGACCTCCTGACCCACGCGCACACCCGGGCCGGCGACGACGAGCGGCACTCGGATGTCCGTCTCGAAGGCCGTCAGCTTGCCCGGCATCAGCCGGTGGTCGCCGAGGTGATATCCGTTGTCCGAACTGAAGAAGATGTAGGTGTTGTCGGCCACGCCGTCGCGCTGGAGCTGCTGCTCGAGCCTCGCGAGCAGATCGTCGACTGCTTCCACCGCCTGCGCGCGCGCGCGGTGCACGCCGTCGATGTAGTCGATCTGCCCCGGATTCAGCAACGCGTGGTCGCGCAGCCAGGGCGGCTTGTCCGACACGTTCGCCTCGTTGAACGCCGGGGTGCGCGGCGCCCGCAGCCCCGGGAAGTCCGCAGCGTCCCGCGGCGCCGGCGTGTAGGGCGAGTGCGGCGCGAACGTGGAGACCTCGAGGAAAAACGGCTTCCCCGCTACTGCAGCGCGGTGGACGAACGCGCTCCCCTTCCGCGCAATCACGTCCGTGAGGTACGCGCGCGGGCGGGAGCCGTAGTGGACGACCCTGCCGTTCTCGTTGAGGTTGTAGTCGAACTCCGGATAGCCGTTGCCGGCCACGTCCCACTCGCTCCAGCCCGGCGGGACGTAGCGGCCCTTGCCGTCGACGCGTCGCTGCGCTGCGTACCCGTTGAGGTACTTGCCCATCAGCGCCGTCCGGTAGCCCGAGTCGTGGAGGCGCACGGCGAACGTGTCGCTCTCCTCGCCGCGCGCGTGGAAGAGCGCGAACCCCCCGTCGGGGCCGTTCGTGAAGATCCCCGTGTTGTGCGGGTAGCAGCCGGTGAAGATCGACGCGCGCGACGGGCAGCAGAGCGAGTCGGTGACGACGTAGTTCGTGAACGTCGTGCCCTCCGCCTGGAGCCGCTGGACGTGCGGCATGTACTGGACGAGGCTCCAGTCCAGGTCGTCCGTCAGGACGAAGACGATGTTCGGCCGCTGGGGCGCCGGGCGGCCGCGGGCGCTCGCGCCGGCCGCGACGGTAAGCCCGACCAGCGTCAGCAGCGCCAATGTCAAGTAGAGCGGCCTGAACCTCATTCCCGGACCCCCAAGACTCCGACTTGGGCCGGGATGGTAGGCGTAATCCGCGCTAGTCGCTCTGGCCCGGGTCCGGCGCCGGGACGGGAGGTGTTCCTTCGTCCGGAGGCGGGTACGGCTCCGGGACCTCCGCGGGCTGCGGCGGGTTCCCCTCGTCGGGCGGCGGATAGGGCGGGCTCGGCCCGGGTTCTTCCGGCCGGGCGGCGGCTTCGCCGCCGACGGTTCCAGCTTCGTTCGGTGTGACCATCATGGTGTCTTGTACCGGAAGGCGCGCTTTGCGAATCCTCTCGTCGGCTCCGGCGAGCCGCTCGGCGAGCTCGTCCTCGATGCGCTTCGCTTCCTGCTCGAGTTCGAGGAGTCGCTGCCGCGCCTGCCGCTCTCCGAGCTTGTCCCCCCGCCAGACGGCTTCGCCGAGCGCCTGGAGCGCCGGACCGCGCTCGACGTCGATCGCATCGAGCCGCGACCGCGTGCGCCGCCGGTTGAGCGACGCGTCGAGCTTCGTCCGCCACACCTCCGCGGCGGTTGCAGCCTGAGCGCGGCCGTCCGCCGCAAGCCGCGAGGAGTGCTGCATCCAGTCGCCTGCGTTGCGGCGGTTCGCCTCCCCGAGGGCGGCCAGCAGGATGATCGCCAGCAAGAGCATGACGACGCCCCAGGGCCAGCTTCCCGTGGCGAACAGGCCGACGGCCGCTCCGAAGGCCGCGAAACCGAGACACAGGAGGACGAAGCGCGCGGGCAACCCGAGCCAGCGCCGCTCGACGCTCTCGTGGACGACGGGCCCGGGGACGGTCTCGACGGGCGGCCGATCGCCCGTGGCGGTTCCGCAGCGGGAGCAGAAGCGCGCGCCGGGCGCGAGCTCCTCACCGCAGTTACGGCACGCGCTGTCCGCGATCGGGGACGCGCTCATGGCCGGCTTGTTCCCCGGCCTCGAGCGCTCGTAACACCTCCGCAGCCCGCCTGCGCAGCGGCCCCACCTGCGCCCGGTAGTCGTCGTCCGAGACCTTTCCCGTGCGGTGGTCGAATTCGAGCTCCTTCAGCGCCGCGAGCGCGCGATCCCGCTCCTCCGCGAGCGCGAGACGCTCCCGTGCCTCCGGCGCGAGCTCGTCGAGGCGGTCGCTCGCAGGAGTTGGGTCACGCAGGAACGGGCGCGCGACGAAGACGACGGCGACGACCGCGAGCATCGCCGCCACGACCAGCGCCCACGCCATCTCAGATTCCCGCTGGTGCAGCGCCCGCGGCGTACCGCGCGGCGAGGCGGCGCTGCTCGACCGCGTCCGGCCACATCGCAATCAGCGCGCCGGCCACGAAGACGAAGCCGGCGACCCAGATGAGGTTGACGAGCGGCTTGACGAACACCTTGAGGTCGATGTCGGTCGTGTGCGGCCGGGCGAGCGCCGCGGTCGTGAAGACGTCACCGATCGAGCGCGGATCGTGGTAGATGGAGGCCTCGTTGTGGGTACCCTCGATGAAGTAGTCGTTCGCGCCCGGGTCGAGACGGAACCGCTGGCCGTGCCCCGTCACCGCGAGCTGGGCCCGATAGCCCGTGTAGTTCGAGCCCTTCACAGCATCGAGCGCGGTGTAGGTGAGCGTGTAGCCCGCCGCCTGCATCGACTCGCCGGGGCGCAGGATCCGCTCGCGCTGCGTCTGGTACGCGCTCGAGCCCGCGATCCCGATCGCGAGCAGGACGACGGCGGCGTGGACGATGTAGCCCCCGTAGCGTCGCCGGTTCCGCGAGATCAGGCGCACGATCCCGCCCGCAGCGGAGCGGCCGCGCACGAACTCGAGCACGATCGAGGCGCCGACGAACGCCGAGAACGTGTACGTGAGCAGGCCCGGCCACGAGCTGCCGAAGCCGAGCGCGAGGAGCACGACACCGGTGACGACGGCGACCGCGAACGGGATGACGAACGTCTTGCCGAGCGAGCGGAGCGACGCCCTGCGCCAGGCGACGAGCGGGCCGAGGCCCATGAGCAGCAGGAGCGGGAGTCCGAACGTATGCAGGAAGAAGTCGTAATACGGCTTCGAGACCGAGCGCGACTCGCCGCGCACGGCCTCCGACAGGATCGGGTACAGGACGCCCCAGAGGATCGTCAGGGCGAGCGCCACGAGCAGCAGGTTGTTGTAGAGGAACGTCGCCTCGCGCGAGACGAGCGACTCGAGCTTCGTCTTCGTCCGCAGCAACGGCAGACGCCAGCGGATCAGCATGACCGAGAGGACGACCATCAGCGCCAGGAACGCGAGGAACCAGCCTCCGATCGAGCTCTTCGAGAAGGAGTGGATCGAGGAGATCACGCCCGAGCGGGTGAGGAACGTCCCGAAGAGCGAGAGGTTGAACGCGAGCGCGACGAGGATCATGTTCCAGACCTTCAGCATCCCGCGCTTCTCCTGGATCATCACGGAGTGGAGGAACGCGGTCGCGGCGAGCCAGGGCATGAGCGCCGCGTTCTCGACCGGGTCCCAGGCGTAGTAGCCGCCCCAGCCGATCTCGACGTACGCCCAGTGGGCGCCGACCAGCTGTCCGACGCCGAGGAACGTCCAGGCCGCGAGCGTCCAGCGGCGCGTCGCGACGATCCAGCGCTCGTCCGTGCGGCCGGAGAGAAGCGCGCCCATCGCGAAGGCGAACGGGACGGTGAGCCCCACGTAGCCGAGGTAGAGCAGCGGCGGGTGCGCGAGCATGTACGGGTTCTGCAGGCTCGGATCCATCCCGCGACCGCCGTCGGTCGGCAGCGGCTGGACGTTGAACGGGCTCGAGACGAAGCAGAGCATGAAGCTGAAGAAGACGGCGACCAGTCCGAACACGGGCACCGTCCATGTCACGAGCTCGCGCGAGCGGCGGTTGAGCCAGACCGCGAGCCCGGCGTAGCCCGTGAGCACGAGCAGCCAGAGGAGGAGCGATCCCTCCTGGCCGCCCCAGAACGCGGAGAGTGCGTAGCCGAGCGGGAGCTTGTGGCTCGTGTGCTGCCAGACGTAGACGAACGTCATGTCGCGGCGCGCGAGCGCGACGACCAGGATGATCGCCGCGACGAGGGTCACGGGGAAGGCCGCGAGCAGCGCGTTCTGCGCCGACAGCGCGAGCCTTCGCCGCCGCTTCCACGCGGCGTACGAGCCGGCGACCAGCGCGTAGAGGACGAGGCCGAAGGCGAGGAGGAGCGCGGCACGCCCGAGCGGGGCCATCAGGTCTTGGAGGACTTGGCCGGCGCGTAGTGATCCGGGCACTTCGTGATCATCGAGTCGCGCTTCGCGACGAAGACCCCGTCCCGCAGCCTCCCCTGGACGACCAGGTCGGCGCCGCTCTTGAACTGGTCGGGCACGCTCCCGCGGTAC